>CAYWDW010000418.1:1746-3112 GCA_964457105.1 uncultured Heliobacteriaceae bacterium | reverse complement strand
ACCTCCCCCCAAAAAAACAGCCCCCCCCCTTTTTAAAAAACTCCCAACCTGCCAACGTGCTGGTTGTGTCACATCCCGGGAGCTTCCGCCCCCCCCCTCCAGGTGGCGCTCGCTGATGCTCGCGTACTGTTTAATCTGACGACATTGCGCTGATGCCCCGCGTGCGATGTCAGCGCGCAGCCATCAAAAATAATTTCCCCCTCGCACTGTCCTTTCCCGTACTTCATGTCTCTATGCACATGGGCACCGGAGACAAGACAGATGGCTGCGCCAACAAGACCCGACAAGCAACCTGACGAAGCGCTGGTGATAGCGGCGATGCTTGGTGATCTGCGTTCGTTTGATGAACTGGCGCTGCGCTATCGCACGGCAGCCTTTCGCGTGGCGCGGGCCGTGGCCGGCGCGGAACTAGCCGAGGATGCCGTGCAGGAAGCATTGCTGCTGGCTTTCAGGGCGCTGCCTTCGCTGGAAGAACCGGCCAGTTTTGCCGCGTGGCTCTGTGCCATCACGCGGCACGCCGCGTTGCGCCTGAGCCGGAATGCGCGACGCGAAAATGAGCGCCGCGTCGAACTCGATGAAGCAGTCATCAGATTCAGTGAGGCGCTGGCGCGCCCTTTCACGCCGCCAGAGTCGTTTGAGAATGACGAAATCAGAAGCGCGCTCGAAGCGCTGCCGCCTGATTTCAGGCTGATCGTGCAACTGCGTTTTTATGACGATCTGCCGCTCAAGCGCATTGCCAGCTTTCTGGCGCTGCCGCTCTCGACCGTCAAGTGGCGGCTGCACCGGGCGAAGCAACTGATGCGTGAACAACTCCGACCTGCCAGGAGCGCGTCGGCGCTGCTCGCTGAAGCCGGATCATAACCCAGAGGTTTTTATGGAACGAGAACAGGAACTCAGAAAACTCATCAATGTTCTGCATCGCACCGCCCGCGCCGCACAGCGCGTGCAATGGATGGAGGCCGGTGAAAGCGAAGCCCGCTACACCGTTGCGCAATACAACCGCATCCTCGCGCGACTGACTGAACTGGACCCTGAAATCGGGCGCGTCTTTACGCCGCTGGCGGATGACAGTTCGCTGCTGACGGTGGCGATGGCCTGTCGCCAGATTGTTTCTTATTACGAGGACGAAGTGCGCGCTGAACACGGCGGCTGGGGCTTTGGCTTCGATGCCGGGCCGTTTTTCGGCGCCGGGGCCGGGCGCTGCGGCCCGAAGGATGTTGATTTTGAGCACCTCGGCAACTTCGTCCGCGACCGCATTCAGGAAGCGATGCAGGAATGGAAACGCCGCGAACGCGAATGGCGCGACGTCGGCAAACCCAAATGCTGACCAGCCAGGCCACGAATTGACACGAATGTTCACGGCCTC
>CAYWDW010000418.1:0-1736 GCA_964457105.1 uncultured Heliobacteriaceae bacterium | reverse complement strand
GCAACTTTGCCCGGCCTTTCAGGCGTGAACATTCGTGGCCTGCCCTCGCCGAATTTATTGCTGACTGAGGCGATAGATTCGGCGGGCGTTCAGGTGAAACAACTTCTGCTGATTCGCTGCCCCGGCTTCGCTCGTCAGCGTCATCAAAGCCGCCACCCACCTGTGAAAGTCTGCTGCCAGCGTGCAAACGGGCCAGTCGCTGCCGAACATCACCCGATCCCAGCCGAACGCGGCGATCACTTCATTGACATAAGGCCGCAAATTTTCAGGCGTCCAGCGCTGCCAGTCGGCATTGGTCACCATGCCTGAAATTTTGCAGGCGACGTTTGGATAACCGGCCAGTTCGCGGAGGTAACTGCGCCAGGGTTCCAGGACCTGCTCTTTGATCAGCGGATTGCCGCAATGATCCAGAATGAACTGCACGTTCGGACACGCGCGCACCAGCCTGATCGCAATCGGCAGTTGCCGCGCCAGCACGCACAGGTCAAATGACAAATTGTATTTTTCAAGCAGGCGCAGGTTGTCAGTAAAGCCCGGAGCCTCGCTCGTTTCGTCAGGCACAACGTGCAGCACGCGACGAATGCCTTTCAGGGCAGGATGCATCATCCCGCGCAGGTAAGTTTCAAAGCCCGCGTCTTCAGGCCGCGCACACGCCACGACACCTGCCAGCGGGTTATCGTTGCGTTCAGCCAGCGACAGAATCCAGCGCGTTTCACCTGGCATGTGCGGCGCGTCAACGTCGGCTTCAAGATGCACGGTGCCGTCAATCTCAACGCCGCTCGTCGCCGCCAGATAATCTCCCATTCTGAAACTGCGATTGAGCGCCGGAACGCCCTTCGTCCACGCATAAGAGAACTGGTCGAGGTCCCACAGGTGCTGATGCGTATCAATGATTTTCATGGTTTTCGTTTTTCAGTTGCCTGAAAGTCTGAAAGAAGTCCGGCGGCAAATCGGTGAGCGATTTGATGACGTAATCAGCCTGCAATGCATCGTGCGTGGTCAGCACACCGATGGTGAACATGCCGGCCCGCCGTCCGGCTTCGATGCCTGCCGGAGCGTCTTCGATCACAATGCAGCGCGCCGGGTCAGTCTCAAGCTGTGCCGCTGCCGCCAGAAAAACATCAGGCGCGGGCTTGCCCTGCTTTACTTCATCAGAAGACATCACGGCATCAAAGAGCGTGGCAATGTCGGTGGCGGCAAACACCGCATCAATATTGCCGCGCGGCGCTGAAGTGCCGAGCGCCTGCCGCCACCCGTCAGCTTTCAGCTTTTCAAGCCAGAACCGCCCGCCCGGCAGCAGGTCAAGCCCCTGCGTGCGAATCAGCGCGCGATATTTTTCCTCCTTCTCAAGCGCCAGCCGCGCAACTTCGCGGTCCGGCAGTTCAGGCCCGAAGTATCCGCGCAGGATTTCATCGTTGCGCTTGCCGAAATCAGCGACGAACTGCGCGTAAGTGAAATTGAAGTTTTCAGCCTCCATCACGGCGCGCCACGCCTGCCAGTGATATGCGACCGAATTGATAAGTGTGCCGTCGAGATCCCAGATGACGGCCCGGTGATGATTGTTCATTGAGCAGTAATGATTCCTGTCTGTGTGAAATGCCGCTGTAGTTCGACAGTCTGCATAATTTATGCGTAGTTTGTCGAGCGCATCAGCCGTCCAAACAAGGAGCCAGCAAGGAGCCAACAAGGAGCGCAACAAGGAGCGCAACAAGGAGCGCAACAAGGAGCGCAACAAG
>CAYWDW010000417.1:0-5526 GCA_964457105.1 uncultured Heliobacteriaceae bacterium | reverse complement strand
GAATCGCCGGTTGCCGGTTGCCACCAGGCGTCCCGGCCAATGCAGCCAGCCGCGAGCCTGGTTCCTGCCACCAGAGATCCACCGCCGCCGGAGCCTGAGCAGGCGCGGGCGGCTGTTGTCCAACGGTCCAGGCCATCGCGGCAACAGGTGCGACGCTGCTGATGGCAGCGGGCATGGCGAGCTGAGCAGCGGCAGGCACCAGCACGGGCAATTCATCTTCAAGTTCAGCCGCGACAGCCGCAGGCGCAGTGGCCGCAACCGGAGCGGCAGGCGCAACAGGCGGCGCTTTCGGTGTCTGCGGCGTCGCGGGCCGCGCGGCAATCACGGGCGCGGGTGTCGCTGGGGCTTTCGGTTGCTGCGCAGTGGCCGGACGCTGCTGTAACGGCACGGCAATGGCCGGACTGAAATAACTGCACACGCACAAAGCGGTCAGCACCAGGCCTGCGGCGCACGACAGCGGCAGCTTCGAGACAGACGTTTCAGCATTGCGTTGATGATCGAGAATCATTTCTATCCTCCTTGAAACGATGTGACGGCCAAAAACAATTTCGGCGGCGGCAGCGAATGAACGGCCTTCGACCAGCATTTCAGCCAGTCGCGCCAGGCTCGCGGCATAACGGCGCGGCTCGCCGGTCAGCCTGACTGCCCAGTCATCACAGGCCAGTTCGCGTTCCATCGCCAGATGCCTGCCGATCAACCAGACGGCGGGATGAAAAAACAACACGGCCTGCACGACACGCTGCACCAGCCTCGTCAGAAAATCGCAGCGTTTGATGTGCGCCAGTTCGTGCGCAATCACGGCTTCGCATTCCGCCGCCGATAATGCTGCCGTCAGACCCGGCGGCAGAATGATGACCGGCCTCAGCCAGCCCATCGTCAGCGGCAGCGCCGCCTGTTCAGACAACCCCAGACGCACACGGCGGCTGATGCCGAACGCGGCGGTCACGCGCATCAGTCGCTGCTGTTCGGCGTCTTCGAGCGGCACAAGTGAACGGCGCAGCCCCCTGAGCGACACATAACTGCGCAGCACCTGAAGCAGCCGCAGCGCAGCAATCAACAGCCACAACGCCGCCAGCAGCAGCGGCAGCGGCCCGCTGAGCAGATTCCGGCTCCATGGTCCGAACCGGCTCGCTTCAGCTTCAGGCATTGCGACAGCCAGCGATTTGGTGATGGCGGTCAGCCTGATTTCAGGCGGCACATCAGCGACAGTCGGCAGATTCTGCTCAGCCTGAAGCGCGCGGGATAAAACCAGATCACCGGTGCGAGGCGCAGCTTGTTTGCTGAAGGTCGAATGCTGATTGTCATCAGCCGCTGAAATCAGGGCTGCCGGTGTAGTTGAAATGCTGACCACAGCTTCAGTCGCAGGCAATGCCGCAGGACTTGTGCGGCGCGGCAGTGTCGCCGTCAGCAGCGGCAGCGCCGCCACAGCCAGCAGGGTCAGCAGCCAGACGGCGTGGCGCGTCGTGGCGCTCAGATGACGCAGCAGGCGCAGCAGCAGCAGCACCAGCGCCACGATCAGCGCGCCCTGCCACAGGCTGTTGAGCAATACCTGCGCGAGCAGGCGCGCCAGCAGATCGCAGTATGCGAGCATTGAACTCATCCTTTGGCCTCCGGTCAGAGCGGGCAGCGCTGCCGCCCGCTGCGGCAGATGAACGGCTCACGATTTTTCGATCAGCTTTCTGAGCCGGTTGATTTCAGCCCGCCCCACATCTTCGTGTTCGAGCAGGTTGACGACGAGCAGTTCCGGCGAGCCTTTGAAAAATCGCTTGAGCAGATAGCTGATGACGTTTTGTACGGCCTGGCGGCGGTCCACGAGCGGACGATAGATGTAAGCGCGCCCCTCCTTGTCGTGTTCGACATAGCCTTTCTGTTCGAGAATGCGCATCATCGTCAGCACCGAACTGTAAGCCAGTCGCTCGTCGGGCAGCGCCCCCACAATATCGCTGACGGTCGCGCGCCCCTTCTCCCACAGCACTTCCATCAGTTCCAGTTCAACTTCGGTCAGTGTCGGTGACTTCCTGCGTGCCATGTCAGATTCTCCCCTGGCTTGTGCTATTAACGAATTAGCGGACAGCGTAGTTCCGCTTTCCCGCTTTGTCAATTAAAAAATTAGTTGCTCGCCCTGCGGCAACCCTGCTGACCACCTGATCCCAGGATGAAATCAGTCGTCGGGTCAGCCTGGCCGCAGGAAGACAACCGGCCTGCCGGAGCCTGCTGATCGCTGGTGATGATATGATTGGCTGGTCAGCCAGGACGGCTGAAAATGACACTGTGGATCAATGCCATGAATTCATCACGCTCACTCGGTCTGCTGCTGATCGGAATCGGGGTGCTGGTCGTGCTGACCGGTCTGCTGGTCTGGTCGGGCGCCCTGGCCTGGTTCGGTCGCCTGCCGGGCGATCTGCATTACGAGCGCGGCTCAACGCGGATCTATTTTCCGATCACCTCAATGATTCTGGTGTCGGTCATTCTGTCACTGCTCATCAACCTGCTGAAAAAACTTTTCTGATGGTCAGGATTTGACGATGACGCGGTGCGAAGGCTGGCCGATGTGAATGTGGACGCCGGTGGCACTGCCCGCAATCGGCGCGCGGAAGGCTGTGAACGGAATGCCCAGGCTGCGCAGGTAATCCATCAGCGCGCGGCCTTCAAGGCTGTCGGGATGTACGGCTACATCCAGCGCGTGGCGATGATCGAAGCCGAGCCGGTCGTGCGTGGGCGATTGTCCCCAGGCGCTGATGGGCAACGGCCTGCCGAATTTCGTCTGAAAGAACGCTTCAATCTTTCCGGCTTCGGCCAGCGACCAGTTATTGAGGCCGGTGTAACGCACCATCACCAGACCGGGGCGATAAAGCTCCGGCATTCGGCTGCGCGCTTCGGCGGCCTTGCGCGCGTCCTCTTCGGCGGCGATGACTTCGGCCAGCATCTCACCGGCTTCATCCATCTGTTTGCGGACTTCGACCACCTTGTTTTGCGCGACCTTCAGCGCCTGTTCGCTGTCATCGAGTTCGCGCCTGGCGATGACGCCCAGATCAAGCAGCTTGTGCCGCTTCTCAACCAGCTCAGCAGCGCGTTTGACTTCGTCCGTGTAAAAGCCCAGCAGCTTGTCGAGACTCTCCTGATAATTCTGTGTGGCGGTCGTCAGGTTGGTGCGCGCCTCGGTGGCGGCCTGAGCCAGTTGCTTTGTCTCTTCAGGCGAAGGAGGAATGACGGTCGCGGGCTTGCGCGGCGCACGCGCAGCCTTGCGGCGTGCGGTCTGTGCCACCCCGGATGTGGTCAGAAAAACGAACAAAATCAGAATGACAATTGACTGCTTCAAGATCAGAACCTCAATAAAAATCAGTGAAACCGAAACAACTTCGAGCCTGCACTTCCCTGCCTGATACGAAAGTCAGCGCCGGGAGGTTTCCGGTCAGCCATTATTGTGACCGGGGAATTCGGAATTCGGAAGTCGGAATTCGGCATGAAAAGAAGCCGCCGTCTCGCTGCTTCCTGTCATCTGTCATCTGTCATCTGCCATCTCGCTTCCAGTTTCCGACTACCGACTTCCGAATTCCGACTTCCGACAGCGGTCACAGCCACCCGCAAACCGCGATAAGTTTGGGCCTGAACCGGGAACTTTTCAAGCCGGGCGGCGTCTATGCGCACACTCGCACGGCGCGCCGCGAGCAGCATTCCCCGCAACGCAGGCAGATACTCAACGGTTCACAAGGGAGGTTTGTGATGATGCTCTTCGTGTCTTTTCATCAGACTATGCTGGCCTTCGCGCTGTTTTCACAGCCACCGCAGGCGGACCGCATCAATCTTGGCTGGCGCACGATTTTAGATTCCGGGCCGATTGCCTGGGGCGTGCTGAGCGTGCTGCTGCTGATGTCGGTCTATTCGATGGCGGTGATTTTTGAGCGCTGGCTGACCTTCAGGGCGACGGCGCGACAGTCGCGTGAATTTGTGCCGAAAGTGGCCATCGAGCTTCGCGCGGCGCAGCTTGACGGGGCGCTCAGGCTGACGCAGCAGTACCGCAAAAGTCACCTCGCCGTCGTTATCAATTCCGGTTTGCAGGAACTGTCAGCTTCCGGCCACGATCATTCGACCCGGCAGACACGCAAGGCCAAACGTGCGCTACGCCGTGCGGCGGCCATCAAAACGGCTGAATTGCAGCGCGGCCTGTCGAGCCTCGCCACCAT
The DNA here is from genome assembly GCA_964457105.1 of uncultured Heliobacteriaceae bacterium. Taxonomy (GTDB): domain Bacteria; phylum Acidobacteriota; class Blastocatellia; order RBC074; family RBC074; genus DASRDU01. The sequence continues at coordinate 1,342 of CAYWDW010000417.1, read as the reverse complement.
TGGCTCAACCGCGCCATTCGTCGGCCTGTTCGGCACGGTCTTCGGCATCATTCACGCTTTTGAAAAGATGAACGAATCAGGCTCGCCCGGCATTGCCAACGTCGCGGGCGGCATTGCCGAAGCGTTGTACACGACAGCTTTCGGCCTGCTCGTCGCCATTCCGGCAGTGTGGATGTTCAATTACTTCCATAATCGCGTGAACGGTTTCGCGGTCGAGATGAAAAATTCAGCCGATGAACTGATTGATCACTTCACCGGCCAGGCCTCGTGAGAATCCTGGCCGTCGCCGTCAGTCAGTTGTCAGTGGTCAGCCGCTCAGTGTAAGTTGTCAGGGTCAGCTTCCCCTGCAAAGATTGTCTGCTTCAACCACTGATGGCTGGTAACTGTGATGATGCTGAAAGCGAAACTGCTGTTCTGCGGTACGGCGCTGCTGCTGCTGCTCAGCGCCTGCGCCGCCACGCGCGCGCCTGAGGTCAACACGCCGCAGGCAAAGACCGACGGCAATTACCCGCCGGTGATCGAAGCGAGCGCCGCCCGACAGCAGGCGGTCGAAGATGCCTGGCGGGCACTGCTCGCTGAATTCAAACTGCCGGAAACGCGGCTCACGCTTGAACCGATTCTCAACACGCCGCGCGCCCTGCCCGCCAGCCTGGCCGGACAGATCAACCTGAATCAGACCGGCGGTAAGTTCGATGCCGACCAGGCCAGAGAGGCGCTGCGCCGTTTCATCGAACGCGCGCACGCCGTGCTGAGCGGCGATCAGCGCGCCGGCGCCTTGTCGCTCAAAGACCTGTCGCTGGTTTCATTCAGCGATGAAGGTGAAATGTACCGGGCGCGGTATCGGCAGATGAATTATCCCTTTCCGCTCGTCAACGGGTACGGCGAGATGAGTTTTGTGCTGAGCAAATCAGGCGCGCTGCTGCAAATGAGCAGCCGCCTGATTTCGCCGCTGCTGCTGAGCGCCGAACTGCCGACCCGCGCCCGCGTCGAACCGCAGAAACTGATTGACCCGCTGATCGGTCGTGAATTCACTTACTCGAATTTCGCCGGGCAGCCGATGACTTACAAGGTGACGCAGCGCAATGAAATCAGCGTCAACGAACTGGTAATTTATCCGAAACAGGAAGGCGACCGCATCAGTGTGTCTCTGGCCTGGCAGATCACTGTCGGACGCGGCACCAACTGGACAGTCTTTGTGGATGCGATCACCGGGCAGGAAATTGAGGTGAAGCAGAATTTCGTCACTTGAAACATGAACGCCACGGTCCGGTACAGGGAGCGGTAGCGACCTGGTGAAATCGTAAGGCGCACACGCCGGGAATACCAGGTCGCTACCGCTCCC
>CAYWDW010000416.1:0-5534 GCA_964457105.1 uncultured Heliobacteriaceae bacterium | reverse complement strand
TCTTCAGCCGACAGGCGCGGGTGTTCTTCCGGGCGGCGGTAAAGCCAGCGAAGGAGCAGCAGCCAGACAAAACCGAGCGCGCCGGCGACGACGAATGCCGGACGCCAGTCGCCGAACCTGAAGTAGATCCACACGGCCAGCGAAGCCGCAACGGCCCCACCAATCGAAGAGCCGCTGTCGAAGAGCGCCACTGCCCAGCCGCTCTCGCGCTTCGGAAACCATTCCGCCACCGCCTTTGTCGCGCCGGGCCAGTTGGCCGATTCGCCCGCGCCGAGCAGGAAGCGGAAGAACGCGAAACTCCTGAATCCAGCCGCCAGCGAAGTCAGCATCGCTACGATGGAATAGAAAGCCACCGTCAGGCTCAACCCCGTGCGCGTCCCGACGCGGTCAAGGAAGCGCCCGGACGCGGCCTGCAATGCGTAGCCGACGCGGAAGGCGATAATCAGCAGCGCAAATGTTTCGTTGTTCCAGTGGTACTCGGTCTTGATGTAAGGCGCAAGCACCGCGAGCGTCTGCCGGTCAATGTAGTTGATGACCGTCGAGAGAAACAGCAATCCGCCAATGTACCAGCGCAGATGTTTGATCGGCGCTTTTTGCATACCAGGTCCTCACTTTGTTCCCAGGCATTTCGGCCAGCGTCTCGCCACAGATTTTCTTTCAGCCGTGCCCGCCAGGCGCAGGCACGCAGAAAACCGCTACCCGCTTCTCGCTGTGTTCTGCAAACTCAGGATATAATTCACGGGCTGAAATGACCACAGGATCGGGCGTGTCATTGCGCCCCGATCCGCAAAGTATTTTGACAGGAGACAAGACACACAAATGAATTCATCGGGAACAGACGCTGGCGCAACGTCGCCTGAATCATCGGTTGAAGCCGGGAGCCGGTCGAATTTTATTCGCGACATCATGATTGAAGATCTGAAGGCCGGTCAGCACGGCGGACGTGTGCAAACGCGCTTTCCGCCTGAGCCGAACGGTTACTTGCACATCGGTCATGCCAAGGCCATCTGCCTTGATTTCGGCCTCGCGGCGGAATTCGGCGGCAAATGCAACCTGCGTTTCGACGACACCAATCCGGCGAAGGAAGAGACCGAGTATGTCGAATCAATCATGGCAGACGTGCGCTGGCTCGGCTTTGAGTGGGACGGCCTGTTTTACGCTTCGGATTATTTCGAGCAGCTTTACAAATGGGCGATTCAGTTGATTGAAGCGGGCCGGGCTTTCGTCTGCGACCTCAACGCCGAAGAGTTGCGGCAGTATCGCGGCACGCTGACCGAGCCGGGCCGTGAAAGCCCTTATCGCAATCGTTCAGTCGCCGAAAACCTTGACCTCTTCGCGCGCATGAAGAATGGCGAGTTCCCGGACGGGTCGCGCACGCTGCGCGCGAAGATTGATATGGCCGCGCCGAACCTCAACTTCCGCGATCCGGTGATGTACCGCATTCTGCATCTGGCGCATCATCGCACGGGCGACCGGTGGTGCATTTATCCGATGTACGATTACGCGCACGGGCAGTCGGATGCGATTGAGCAGGTGACGCACTCGCTCTGCACGCTGGAATTTGACGCTCATCGTCCGCTTTACAACTGGTTCATCCAGGAGCTTGGCATCTTTCCGTCGCGGCAGATCGAGTTCGACCGGCTGAGCCTCACTTACACGCTGCTCAGCAAACGCAAACTGCTGAAACTGGTGCAGGACGGCCACGTCGCGGGCTGGGACGATCCGCGCATGCCGACGCTTTCAGGCATGCGGCGGCGCGGTTACACGCCCGAAGCGATTCGCAACTTTTGCGCCAATATCGGCGTGTCCCGCGCGAACGGCATTACGCAGTTGCAGCAGCTTGAATACTTCCTGCGCGAGGATTTGAACAAGCGCGCCCTGCGCGTGATGGCGGTACTCAAACCGCTGCGCGTCGTGATTGACAACTATCCCGCTGACCTGGTCGAAGAGATGGACGCGATCAACAACCCCGAAGACGCCGGCGCAGGCACGCGCAAGGTTCCTTTCTCGAAGGTGCTTTACATCGAGCAGGATGATTTCCGCGAAGACCCGCCAAAGCAGTTCTTCCGCCTGGCGCCGGGCCGCGAAGTTCGTTTGCGTTACGGCTATCTGATCACCTGTCAGAGCGTGGTGAAAGATGAGGCGGGCAACGTCATCGAACTGCATTGCACTTACGATCCGGCGACACGCGGCGGCAACACGCCTGACGGACGCAAGGTCAAATCCACGATTCACTGGGTCTCAGCCGCGCACGCCGTCAATACCGAGGTGCGCCTTTACGAAACCTTGTTTACGAAGGAAGACCCGAATGAAGTTGCGGAAGGCCAGGACTTCACCGCCAGCCTGAATCCGCACTCGCTGGAGGTCTTGACTGATTGCAAAGTCGAGCCAGGTTTGCGTGACGCAACGCCCGGCGCGCGCTATCAGTTCGAGCGCATGGGTTATTTCTGCGTTGACCCTGACTCCGCGCCCGGCAGCCCCGTCTTCAATCGCACGATTGGGTTGAAAGACACGTGGGCGAAAATCGAGCAGCGCGGAAAGAAGTGATCTATCCTGACCGTGTGGCCCTGTCTCACGTTGATTGCTGATCTTTTGGAAACGGGCTATGCTTTGGCGCGAAAGGTAACAACAATGGCGCTCGGGAAAATCAAAATTGAAATTGAACAAACGCTGTTGCAAGGATTGTTAGAGAAAGCGACTGCGCGGGGATTGTCGCTGGAAGCTTTTCTGCGCCAATTGATCGAAAACGAAAATGGCGTGGCGTCACATCCGCCGGAGATTGAAGCCGAGTCGGCCACGCCTGCGCTCACACCTTATCAAATCGCCAAAGCAAAAGGTTTGTTGGGAGCAGTTGACAGCAGTGTGTTTGATCCTGCTTCGCCCCCGATTCACACGGAGTTTGGGAGCCATCTTTTAGAGGAGTATCGAAAACAGCTTGCAGATCTCAATCAGCCTCATTGATACGGGCGTGCTTGTCGCCATCGTTGATAAGCACAGCTCCGGGCATCCTGCCTGCCTCAAGGCGTTTGAAACTCTCAGCTCACCGCCGCTTACCACCTGGGCTTGTCTGACGGAAGCGTTTTATCTGATCGGTAAACTTTGTGGCTGGCATGGTCAGAAAGTTCTTCTCAGTTTACTCACTGAAAAAGCCGTCCGCCCCCATGACGCCAATGAGGATGAGGTCGCGCGCCTCGGCGAACTGATGGAGCAGTACAAAGATACGCCGATGGACTTTGCCGACGCGACGCTGGTGGCTCTGGCCGAGCAAACCGGAATTCATCAAATCCTCACGCTGGATGATGATTTCTTTGTCTACCGCATCAACGGGAAAGACTCGTTTGCAGTTTTCCCAACACGAACGCCGCAAGAGCAATCCTGATGAGCGCTGAAGCGAGGACTTCGCGGCCAATGCGAATCCGAATTCGGGCGCAGATCGAACAGCGCGCGAAGCAGTAAGGAAAAAGAGGTGATTCAGCAGCCTGTCCGGTTCTCTCCGCGGGGCCTGGTTCCGGCGCGCGCCGCTCCACATCCACAGTCTCGCAACGCAACAGATCACCCATGGCCATCAAAAAATCTGACCTTTACTCTTCGCTCTGGGCTTCGTGCGATGAACTGCGCGGCGGCATGGACGCCAGCCAGTACAAGGACTATGTCCTGTTCATGCTCTTCATCAAATACGTCTCCGACAAATACGGCGACAGCGACGACTTCGCCCCGCCGGTCGTGATTCCTGCGGGCGCGAGCTTCAGGGACATGATCGCGCTCAAGGGCAAAAGCGACATCGGCGACCGGATCAACACGCAGGTGATTCAGCCGTTGATTGAAGCCAACAGCCGCCTCGCCCGCAGCGACTTCCCCGATTTCAACGACCCCAACAAACTCGGCGAAGGTCAGGCGATGGTGGATCGGCTCTCGAACCTCGTCGGCATCTTTCAAAAGCCTGAACTCGACTTCTCGAAGAACCGCGCCGAACACGATGACATTCTCGGCGACGCTTACGAATACCTGATGCGGCACTTCGCCACCGAAAGCGGCAAGAGCAAGGGGCAGTTTTATACGCCGTCCGAAGTCAGCCGCGTCATCGCCAAAGTCATCGGCATCTCGCCCGCAAATACAATCGCCTCGACGACGGCTTATGATCCGACCTGCGGCTCCGGTTCGCTGCTGCTGAAAGTCGCCGCCGAAGCGGGCAAACACATCACGCTGGAAGGGCAGGAAAAAGATGTGACCACCGCCGGTCTCGCGCGCATGAACATGATTCTGCATGACTTTCCGACCGCGAACATCCTCAACGGCAATACGCTCGCCGCGCCTAAATTCAAGGACGGCGAACGATTGCGGACTTACGATTACGTTGTCGCCAATCCGCCGTTTTCAGACAAGACGTGGAGTACGGGCATCATCGCGGACAAAGACCCGTTCCAGCGTTTCACGTGGGGAGCGCCGCCCGCCAAACAAGGCGATTATGCTTACCTGCTGCACATCATTCGTTCGATGAAACCGAACGGCAAAGCGGCCTGCATTCTGCCGCACGGCGTGCTGTTTCGCGGCAATGCCGAGGCCGTCATTCGTGAGGCGCTCGTGCGCTCCGGCTATCTGAAAGGCATCATCGGCTTGCCCGCGAATCTGTTTTACGGCACGGGCATCCCGGCCTGCATTCTGGTGCTGGACAAAGAAAACGCCGCCGCGCGCAAAGGCATTTTTATGATTGATGCGAGCCGGGGCTTTATCAAAGACGGCAACAAAAACCGATTGCGCGAGCAGGACATTCACCGCATCGTGGACACCTTTGCCCGCACGGTCGAAGCGCCGCGTTATGCGCGGATGGTGGCGCTCGATGAAATCGCCGATGCGAAAAACGCTTACAACCTGAACCTGCCGCGTTACATTGACAGCGCCGAACCGGAAGACATTCAGGACATTGACGGCCATTTGCGCGGCGGCATTCCCGACCGCGATCTGGCGGCGCTCAACGATTACTGGCAAGTGCTGCCCGGCTTGCGCGCCGTGTTGTTCGAGCCGCTTCGCCCCAATTATTCCGCGCTCCGCGTTCCGCCTTCCGCCTTGAAGGAAGCCATTTTCGGCCACGCTGAATTCACCGCCTTCAACGCGCGCGTGTTGGAATTGTTCGCCGCGTGGCGCGCCTCCGCTACGCCGCACCTGACAGGCTTCGGCAAAGACGGGCATCCGAAAATGCTGATCGAAACCATCGCCGAAGATTTGCTTGCCACCTTCAAACGCGCGCCGCTGCTCGATGCTTATGACGTGTATCAGCGCCTGATGGATTACTGGGCCGCGACGATGCAGGACGATTGTTATTTGCTCGCCGCTGACGATTGGCACGCCGCCGCGCAGCCTCGGCTGATGGTCGAAGACAAAACCAAAAAGACCAAAGCGCGACCTGATTTCACGCTCGGCAAAAAGAAATATCAGACCGAATTGCTGCCGCCCGCGCTCGTCATCGCCCGTTACTTCGCTGACGAACAGGCCGCGATTGACGGGCTTGAAGCCGCTGCCGCCGCGCTCGCGCTGGC
>CAYWDW010000415.1:0-5534 GCA_964457105.1 uncultured Heliobacteriaceae bacterium | reverse complement strand
CGGTGTCAGTGACGGTCATGATCGCCTGCGCCCCGGCGCGCCCCAGCCAGACCTCAACGCGGCCTCCCTGCGGCGTGAACTTGATGGCATTCGAGAGGACATTCCAGACCACCTGGTGCAGGCGATCAGAATCACCTGCGACCGGACCCGGCGAGGCCTCGGCGTGCAGGTCGAGCGTGATGCCCCTGGCCTCTGCCGCCGGGCGCATCGAATCAAGCGCGGATTCAATAATCGGCAGCAGTTCCAGCGGGCGGCAGTCAATCCGCAGTTTGCCCGTGATGATGCGCGACACATCCAGCAGATCCTCAATCAGCCGGATTTCAGCGCGCACATTATGTTCGATCTTTTCCAGCGCGTGCGCCGTCGCCTGCGGATCGAGCGTGCCGCCGCGAATCAGGCGCAGCCAGCCAAGTACCGGCGTCATCGGCGTGCGCAGTTCGTGCGACACGGTGGCCAGAAATTCATCCCTCGCGCGGCTCGCGGCTTCGGCAGATGCACGCGCCTGCTGTTCGCCGGCCAGCAGCCGCGCCCGTTCGGCTTCCATGCGCCGCCGCCCCGTAATCTCGAGGCCGAGCGAGAGGATTGAAATCAGATGGCCGTGTTCATCCAGCAGCGCCGAGTTGTACCATTCGCACCAGATGACCTGACCAGTCTTCGTGCAGTTGCGATGCTCGCCGCTGTTGCGCGAGACGCGGCCCTCAAGTAACTGCTGCAGGATCTCCTGCATCTGCTGTTCATCATCGGGATGCACCAGTTTCAATTCACCGGGCATTCGTCCGATGGCTTCAGCGGTCGTCCAGCCGAAGATTTTTTCAGCCTGCGGCGACCAGTACTGCACCCGCAGATCCTTGTCGAATTCAATAATGGCGAGCGGTGAATTTTCGATGTGAAACCGCATGCGCTGATGCGCCAGCCGCAATTCCGCTTCGGCCCGGCGCAGTTCGGCGTGTTCCGCCGCCGCGCGCAGCGCACGCCGGACCGACGGCCCCAGGCGTTCCAGGCGCGGCTTCAGGACATAATCAGTGACCCCGCGCTGAAAGGCCTCAATCGTGGCCTCTTCGCCCCGCAGATCGGAAATGAGGATAAAAGGCAGGTGCGGGCATTGTTCATTGCGCAAGGCGAGCGCCTCAAAACCGTTGAAGGCCGAGAGCGCATAATCTGACAGAATGATTTCAAGCTTCCCTGACTCACACGCCGCCTGCATTTCAGCCCGCGTTTCGACGCGCGTCAGTTCGCACTCAAAGCCATCTGCGCGCAGATGATTCGCCATGAGTTCGCTCTCCAGCGGATCATCTTCAACATGCAGCACGCGCAGCGGAACAGTCATCAGTCTTGAACTCCGGCAAAGCGCCTCGAAGAAACGAAGCACGCGAAGAAGGCGAAGAACGACAAGGTCAGTCTCGTTGTCAGCGGCGGGAAAGCTTCCATCTCATCTCTGGATTTATTCCTGCTTGCGGCGCCAGCGCACGCCGTCTTTGGTGTCTTCAAGCAGAATGCCACGCGCGGTCAGCAACTGGCGGATTTCATCAGCGCGGGCAAAATTTCTGGCCTGGCGCGCGGCCTGGCGTTCGTCAATCAGCGCCTGAATTTCAGCCTCGAGCAGTTCGTGACGGACCTCGCCAAAAATGCCGAAGACCGCCTCAAACCGCGCCACGAGTTGCAGCAGCGCCTGCGCGTCAGCCACCGTGACCTGTCCGGCGGCGAGCGCCGTGTTGGTTTCGCGCACAAAATCGTGAATCGCGGCCAGGGCTTCGGCGGTGTTCAGGTCATCATTCATCCCCGCTTCAAACCGCTGACGGGCGCGTTCGATCAAGGCGCTGATGGCCGCCGTCGCCGCGCCTGCGGCGCTGACTTCATCGAGTCGCTTTCTGAAATCATTGAGCCGCTCAACGGTGCTTTCGGCGCCGCGCAAACCTTCGAGCGTGAAGTTGAGCTGTTTGTGATGCGGGGCCGACAGCAGCAGGTAACGAATCGCGCGCGGCGTGTGGCCCATCTGCACCAGATCGCGGAAGGTGTAGTAATTGCCCAGCCGCTTCGACATCTTCTGCCCTTCGACCATCAGAAATTCGGCATGCACCCAGTACCGCACGAACGGTTTGCCGGTCGCGCCTTCCGACTGCGCGATTTCGTTTTCGTGATGCGGAAAGACCAGATCAATGCCGCCCGCGTGAATGTCGAAGGTGTCGCCGAGCGCCTTCATTGACATCGCCGAGCATTCGAGATGCCAGCCCGGACGCCCCTGTCCGAGTTCAGTTTCCCAGAACGGTTCGCCGGGTCGGGTCGCCTTCCACAGCACAAAATCGCGCGCATCGGCCTTGTCGTATTCATCGGCATCAACGCGCTCGCTCGCCCCGGCAATGTTGCCCTCAAAGTTCATCTTCGAGAGTTGCCCGTAATGATCGAAAGTGGCGATGCGAAAATAGGTCGAACCGTCGGATTCGTAAGTATGCCCGTTCGCGCTGAGCCGCCGGACGAGTTCGATCATTTCCGGAATGTGATCGGTGGCGCGCAGGATCTGCTCAGGCCGCTCAGCGCCGAGCGCGTCAAAATCCTCCAGAAAATATCGCGTATAAATGTCGGTGTATTCGCGCAGCGTCTGGCCCGCTTCAGTCGCCTTTTTGATGATCTTGTCATCCACGTCCGTGATGTTCATGACGTGCTGCACCTGATAGCCCTGGTATTTCAGATAACGCCGCAGGAGGTCAGCAAAGAGAAAGGTCCTGAAGTTACCGATGTGCGCGAAATCATGCACCGTCGGGCCGCAGACATACATGCGCACGGTGTTGTCGGCCAGCGGGTGAAAGTCTTCGACTGAATCAGCGAGTGTGTTGTAAAGCCTGAACATTGATGATCCCGGTGTTTGCAAGCACAGTAACCTTCGCGTTAACGCACAGGGCAGGCAGTGTATTGAAGCGTCATCAGCCTTGTCAATCAGTCGCCCGGCGCCGAAACAGCGCGGGCCTTGGCAAAGTCAGCCAACCGAGGCCGGATCATTTTTTTCATCCACGAAGGAACACGAAGGAACACGAAGCCGCCCCTGAACAGCGGCTTTGCTTCGTGTTCCTTCGTGTTCCTTCGTGGATGAAATCTTTTATCTCACTTTGCAGCAGCGGTTGTGCGCTCCCCGCACGCTGCACCTCGCATAATCCCATTTTGTTCCGGCTCTACACGGTCTGGTGTAACGACGCGGCTGAAGGCTTCGGGCGCTGACACGCGGTAGCCGGGCTGATTTGTTCTGACTGAAAGGCTTGTCAGTTGTGCGCAGGGGGCCGGGTGGCTGTGGCGCGCCACGTGCAATTGCAGGCAGCGGAAGTCAGATGCGCGGCAGGCGCAGGGAAAGGACCATCAGATTTGGAGGAGGCTATGAACATGCAAAAATTCACAACTTACACAAAGTCACTGGTGACAGCCGTCATGCTGGTTGTGCTGACCGGACTGGTCGGTTCATCGCTGGTGCAGGCTCAGGACTGGCACCAGGATAACCGGCGTGACCGGCGGGATGATCGCAGGGATGACCGGCGCGACCGGGATTATGACCGCTATGGCAATGATCGTTATGGCAATGACCGCTATGGCAATGACCGTTATGGCCGGAACAGCGGCAGCAGACGCGACGAGGAGAAGGGCTATCGTGACGGCCTTGACCGGGGACAGGAAGACGCGCGCGACCGCCGGATTCCGACGCCGAACAATTCCAGCCATTACCGCAAGGGCAACGAAGCCTATCGCTACGGCTTCCGGCAGGGTTACAAGGAAGGCTATCGCCGCCGCTGGAGCTGGTAAGAAACCGGTTACGTTTCAATCTCCGCTGAGGCCCCTGCTCAGTGCCAGGCAATCAGCCGCTGACAAATTTGTCAGCGGCTGATTTTTTTGCCCACGACATCATTTCAGTTCGTGCAGCGCGAGAATTGAAATCACCGTCGGAATCCCGTTTTCCACGCCCACCTTCAACAATGCCTGAAAGTTCCCCGACTCGCCGACGCTCTTTTTCTGACTGAGCATCCGATTAAGCTGCTCAAGGTGTTTTGTGCTGGTGACGAACTCCGCCGCCGCTTCGGTTCCCTGACTGTAAATGCCCGATAAAACCATGACCTTGTTGCCTTCAGTCAGATTCGGCTTGAGGGTAATCAGGGCATAATCAACCAGCAGATTGCCGGAGCGGGCGTCGAAACGCGGTTTGTATTCGCGCTCTTCGCCTGCCTGCGGATTCAGATTCACAATCGTCGAATTGTTGGTGTAAACAAAATCCTCGTGGTCCGGCAGCTTGCCCGACCATTCATTGACCCACGAACCACCGAGCAGGATGACGTTGTGATTCTTGATGTCTTCGGCGCTCAACGTGCGGCTCTGCTTGAGGACGATGGGGCGGTTCGCCAGGCGAAAGAAGCTGGTCAGATGATGCAGCCCGATGGCTTCGCCCAGGCCGGTATAAAAACTGTTGCTGAGAATCAGCGCCGGCGGACGGTGGGGTGCTGTCCACGCTTTCCCGCCAGGCGCAGGCAGCGCATTTTCAGTGGCGACCGGCGCGCGCCTCAGCAGGTCAGGGTTTTTCATGGTCTTTTCCCTGAGCGCGGTCACGGCTTCGGGCGGCACCGGCACTGAATCTTTGCGGGTGACTTCCGGCTCGTCATCACTTGAGAAGCGCGGGACCAGCGGATTACTCAGCACCACGACGGGCGGCGATGAATCATCGAGAAATGTTTTCCAGGTTTCGCCACTCAGCGCCGGATCAGCCCCCCGGCTCGCCTGTGCGATCCTTTCACGCAGGTCCCGATTGGACTGAAACAGCAACCCCGTCAGCAGCGACAGTCCCGCCACCGTGAGCGCGAGAATCAGCAGCAGGGCGCGCAGCGCGGGCCGTGCGGCGCGCTCGCGCGTCGGCCCTTCAGCCGCGTAATCTCCAGCCGTGTTTTCGGCCTTCGGCGCTGTCACCTGTCGCTTAAAAACGGGCTGATAACTGCCCGCCGGAATTTCCAGCCGGATCTCATCACCGGCCCCTTCAGCCTGGTAATAGGCTTCCAGTTTCTTGCGAATTTCATGCGCCACGACCCGCACAATCGGATCGGCTGACGGCTGATAAGCGGGGTCGCGCCCGAACACGTCATAGGCCAGCAGGTATTCATTCAACTCCGCCTCCCGTCCGTTCAGATAAAAGTCGCAGATCACGCGCAGAAACTGTTTCTTCTTGTGAGCGTTGGCAAAGTACCGGCTGCCCAGCAGCCTGGCGAGCGTCTCCCGCACTTCGGCTGGCTCAACCGGATGAGCTGACAATTTGGAAGCCTGCACTGCCATGCAGCAAATGACGTTCTGAATGGCGACTGTGCGACAGCGGCTTGAAGCTCTGTCATCCAGCCAGGTTAACAGGTCGCACTAACCTGTTAATTTACCGTAAGACGATTGACCCTGACGATTCTGACGGCAGAATGGCGGCACCTGCGGGGGAAGATTCGTTCAGCAACATTTCCATTGCTGGCCGGGGGCTGAAAAGAACCTGGTTGATCACCTGAATTGAACCGCAGAGATTAACGCAGCGG
>CAYWDW010000414.1:0-5546 GCA_964457105.1 uncultured Heliobacteriaceae bacterium | reverse complement strand
GTCACCTTCCTTCAACCGGCCTGACCGGTCGGCATGGCTCAACTTTGCCTTACACCTGGACCAGCGCAAAACGGGGCGGTTTTCCCTCACGCCCCCCGCAAAAACTTCAGGGCGCGGCTTCACTGATGTTCGAGCGCAATCAGGCTGGCGAGCGTTTTGCTGCGGGCGGTGACGGTGATCTGCTTTTTGAGCCGGTCTTCGGTGACTTCGGGCGCGGGTGATGAAAGGCGATTGAGCAGCGCGCGCAGTTGCGCGATCTGTTCCGGGTCGCTGATCGTGCCCCGGTTCTGCTGATTGACGAAGCCACTGAGCAGTTCGAGTTCAGACACCGGTTCAGCCGACCAGACGAGCCAGAAATTTTCAGTGCCGGTGTGTTCGTCAAAGACATACCAGCCGGTCTGAATCTGCTGACCGGCGGCCAGTTCGGCAGCGCCGTGATCGCTTTCAGGTGTGGGGAAAAGGTAATTGAAGACGATTTTGCCGCCCGCGGTCGGCCCTTCGTTGAGCAGGTAGAGCCAGCCGGGTTGCGGGCTGGCAAAAGTGAGCCGGAACTTCCAGCCATTGCCGAAAATTTCCTTGCCGGTGGCCTGAAACTGTTTGCCTTCGGCCTGGCCGTTATAAAACTTCTGCACCGTCAGCGAATAGTTCAGCGTGCGCTCAGGCAGCGCGGCGGCGGTAGTGGCAGGCGTCACCGGCCTGTTTGCGGGCGACGCGGGCCATAGTTTCCAGGTGGCAAATCCGATCAGCGCGATGACGAGCGGCGCGGTGATAAGGACTGCGCGAGGCCATCGTGTGCGGGGTGAGACCGCGACTGATTCAGGCGGCGGTGCGGCAATTGGCTGCGGCGGGGCAGTGATCCTCGGCGCGGCGGCGGCGGCAGCGGCCTTGTGCAGTTGCGTGGCGACTTCCGGCATCGGTCCGGCGGTGCGGGTTGGCAATTGCCGCTGTGTGCCGGTTGTTTCTGTCGGCGGTGCGGCGTCCCTGCTCGCTTCAACGCGGGGCAGGGGCAGATGATCTTCGTCGGCCAGTTCGACCTGACGGCGCAGCGCTTTCAGGTCTGCGGCCATTTCCTGAACTGTCGCGTAACGGTCGCTCAGGTCTTTGGCGAGCGCTTTAGCGATGACGGCTTCCAGTTCCGGCGGCACATTCGCTGAGTAACGCGACAGCGGGACCGGGGCGTGTTCGAGAATGGCGACAAACACATCGGGCAGCGTCTGCCCTTCAAATGGTTTGGCGTCGGTCAGCATTTCGTAAAGGACCACGCCGAGGCTCCAGATGTCCGAACGGCCATCAACTTTCTGCGCGCGCGCCTGCTCCGGCGACATATAGGCGACGGTTCCCAGCACCGTGCCGGGCAGCGTTTCCAGCAGCTTTTGCGTGACTGAATCGGCATCAGCGGGCAGCGGCTGCAGATGCCTGCCGGTCACTCTGGCGAGGCCGAAATCAAGCACTTTCACATAACCGTCAGGCCGCAGCATGATGTTTTCGGGTTTGATGTCGCGGTGAATGATCCCGGCATGGTGCGCGGCGTTGAGCGCGGCGGCGACCTGAAGGGCGATGTCGAGCGCTTCACCGAGGCTGATGACTTCGGTCGCCAGGCGGTGCCGGAGCGTTTCGCCTTCGATGTATTCAGTGGCGATGAAGCGGGTGTCGCCGGTCAGTCCGATTTCGTGAATGGTGATGATGTTCGGATGATTGAGCGCGGAAGCGGCGCGGGCTTCGAGTTCAAAGCGGCGCACGAGGTCTGCGTCGCGCGTGAACTCGGCGGGCAGCAGCTTGATTGCGACCTTGCGGCCCAGCACCGTGTCCATGGCCAGCCAGACTTCGCCCATGCCGCCCTTGCCGAGCGGCGACAGCACCCGGTAATGACCGATCATTTGTCCGGTCAGCTCAGGCCTCGGCGGGGAGATTTCTGAAATCATCTCAGCCGCAACCTGGGCCAGATCGGGCAGGGCCGACGCATCAATCAGGCTGGCCGGTTCAGCGCCTGCCGCGAGCAGCGATTCAACTTCGCGCCGCAGCGAGTCATCACCCGCGCAGGCCCTGGCCAGAAAGTCAGCCCGCGCGCCCGTTTCAAGTGCGAGGGCGCTGTGAAAAAGCTCTTCGATTCTTTGCAGCCGGTCTGAATTGTTCATAGCCAGGCAGGCAACCGCAGGTGTTCCGATTGTCTTTCAGTTGGTCAGTTCGCGCCTGAGCCAGGCGCGGGCAAAAGTCCAGTCGCGTTCGACGGTGGCGTGTGAAATGCCCAGCACTTCAGCCGTCTCATCAATCGTCAGGCCGCCGAAAAATTTCAGTTCAACGATGCGCGCGTGCCGGGGCCGGGTGGCGGCCAGATCAGTGAGCGCGTCATCCAGCGCCAGCAGCCCGATGTCGGATTTGGCGCCGATCCGGTCGGCGTGACTGATGGTCAGCGTCACTTCGTTGCCACCGCGTCGCGCCGCCCGGCGTCGGCGGACGTGATCAACCAGAATGTTGCGCATAATGGCGGCGGCGAGGCCGAAAAACTGCGCGCGATTCTGCCAGGTGACGCTCTGCTGATCAATCAGGCGCAGATAAGCTTCGTGGACGAGCGCGGTCGGTTGCAGCGAATGCCCCGGACGTTCGCGGCGCAGGTAACTGGCCGCGAGCCGGTGCAGTTCATCATAAACGAGCGGCATCAGCCGGTTGACTGCCGACTGATCGCCGTCGCTCCAGTTCATCAGTAATTGGGTGATCTCTTCCGGCAAACGCGCAATCCTTTGTGCAGTAGTTCAGCCGACCGAAGCCGACGGCGCATCAGGCGCAGGGCGGTAACAACGATGTGAAAACAGCAGACCTGAAATGCGCGTGGATTCTAACAAAAACGCGAGCGTTCAACAATTCGACCTGTCTGCACCCAGGCGCGCTGTGAACAAGGAGCAAACAAGGAGCGCAGGCGTCCCGCCTGCCTGTCTTTCGATTAAGGCGCCCGTCACGGAAGCCGGGCAGGCGGGACGCCTGCGCTCCTTGTTTGCGGCGCTCCTTGTTTGCGGCGCTCCTTGTTTGCTCATTGTTCGCGGCGCGCCTGGTGCTTTCACCGCTCACCTGCGGCTGCTATAATTTGCCGCGTTATGCCAGACAATTTTTTTCTTTCGCCTGATGACAATCCGAAATTTCGCCGCACAGATTCCGACGCCGGCACTGGCCTGATGGGATGGCTGATGCGCGTTGAGGGCTTCTTTCGTGAGGCGACGCTGCTGGCGCTGCTCGTGCTGGCGCTGATTGCGGGCGGGCTGACGGGGCTGGTGATCTCTTACCAGGCCAGTTTCTCGGCCTTTGCCGCCGATGTCGAAACCCTGGCTGATTACCGCCCGGCTGAGGTGACGAAGGTCTATGCCGACGACGGTCAGACAGTGATTGGCGAACTGGCGCTCGAACGCCGCATTCCGCTCAGTTACGAAGAGATTCCGCCGATGATGAAAAACGCCATCCTCGCCATCGAGGATCAGCGCTTTTACAGCCACATCGGCGTGGACCCGATTCGCATCTTCGGCTCGCTTATCAACAACATCCGCTCCGGGCGTACCGTGCAGGGCGGTTCGACGCTGACGCAGCAACTGGCGCGGCAGCTTTATCTCAGCAACGCCAAAACCTGGACGCGCAAGATCAAGGAGATTCTCTATTCGCTGGAGATCGAGCGGTACTACACCAAAGACCAGATTATGGCGCTCTACTGCAATCAGATGTTTATGGGCGGGGGCGCTTACGGCATTGAAGCGGCGGCGAATTATTACTTCAGCAAACATATCAGCGAACTTAAGCCGGAAGAATATGCAATGCTGGCGGCGCTCTTCAAATCGGCTCCGGTCTATTCGCCGGTCAATCATCCCAAAGCCGCGCTCGAACGCCGCAATCTGGTTCTCTCAGCCATGGCCGATGCCGGTTATCTGAGTTCTGCCGAAGCCGAAGCGGCAAAGAAACAGCCGATCAAACTTGATCTGAATGACGCGCGGGGCCGCAACGATCAGTCGCCTTACGCCTATTTCGTTGAAGAAGTGCGCCAGGAATTGCAGCGCGTGATGGAACACAACGCGCTCGATGCCATGGATGTCTATCGCGCCGGACTGAGCGTTTACACCACGATTGACGCGCAGGCACAGCAGGACGCCACGGCAGTTGTGCGCGCCTGGCTGCGCAAATTCGACCGGCGCCGGGGCTGGCGCGGCGAGCTTGAAAATGTGCTGGCGGACGGCAAAACCGAGCTGACGAAATACCGCCATCCGTCGTGGACTTTCGGTAATCCTGATCCGGGCGACATTCTGACCGGACTGATTACGGAAGTTGACGAGCGCGGCGCGAAAGTGTCGTTCGGCAGATATTCGGCGGTGGTGACTGCGGCTGAGACTGAATGGACAGGCCGCGCTCCCGCAAAACTTTTCAAGCGCGGCGACCTGGCGCAGTTCGCAGTCAAAAATGTGGACGACGCGAAAGGTACAGTTGAGGTGCAGCTTGAACAGGTGCCGGAAGTGCAGGGCGGTCTGGTGCTGATTGAGAACAAGACCGGCGCCATCAGGGCGATGTTCGGCGGGTATGATTTCTCGACCAACAAATTCAATCACGCCACCCAGGCCGAACGACAGACCGGCTCGGTCTTCAAGCCCTTCATTTATGCGACCGCGATTGAAGAAGGTCTCAGGCCCGACGATCAGGTGGATGATGCGCCGTTCAAGCGCGGCGACTGGACGCCGCACAATTACGATAATCGTTTTATGGGCCGGATGCCGATCCGCAAGGCGCTGGCGCAGTCGCGCAATATTCCGGCGGTGCGCGTGCTGGACGAAGTCGGCATCAATCCGGCACAGCAGATGGTGCGCCGGCTCGGCCTGCCCAATCCGATGGCGCCGTTTCTGCCCTCGGCGCTGGGCGCGACCGAAGAGCCGCTGCTGGCGATGGTGTCAGCCTATTCAACCTTCCCGAATGGCGGCGTGCGAGTTGAACCGACCCGCATTCTGAAGATCGTTGATCGTGATGGCCGGGTGATGCAGTCAGCAGAGCCGAAATCGTACAAGGTCTTCAGTGAGTATGTGGCATACACGATG
Source organism: uncultured Heliobacteriaceae bacterium (assembly GCA_964457105.1). GTDB lineage: Bacteria > Acidobacteriota > Blastocatellia > RBC074 > RBC074 > DASRDU01. The sequence continues at coordinate 489 of CAYWDW010000414.1, read as the reverse complement.
GTTGACATGATGCGCGACGTCGTGCGCTCCGGCACTGCCGCTGCTGCGAGCGGCATGGCGGGCGGGGAACTGGCCGGCAAGACCGGCACGGTCAACGATTTCACCGATGCCTGGTTTATCGGCTACACCCCGACGGTGAGTTGTGGCGTCTGGATCGGCTATCCTGAGAAAAAGACGCTGGGCAAGGGCATGTCCGGCGCTTCGGCGGCGCTGCCTTTCTGGATTGAGTTTATGCGGAAATACCTGAAGGAGCATCCGCAGCAGGGCAGATTCAAGGCTATTCCCAAAATGCCTGACGAGATGCGCGACAAGCAGAATCTGCGCGCCAAAGACCGCGCCGCCCTGCTGGCTAAAAGCGGCGCCGGGGCAGGTCAGTCAATTCTGCCGGGTGAAAAGGAGATTCCCAATCTCGATCCGCTCGGCGCCGATCTCAATCGCCCGAAACCCGAACCTGAGAAAAACGTCCCGCCGGTCAATGTGCCGGCAATT
>CAYWDW010000413.1:0-5546 GCA_964457105.1 uncultured Heliobacteriaceae bacterium | reverse complement strand
CTGAAAAATCATTTCAGGCCGGAAGACGCGCCGGTTGAAGTCGCGCGCGATCTCGGCGAACCAGGGCAGTATCCGTTCACGCGCGGCGTTTATGAAACCATGTATCGCGGGCGGTTGTGGACGATGCGGCAGTACGCGGGATTTTCGACGGCGGCGGAATCGAATCGGCGCTACAAATATCTGCTCGAACAGGGCACGACCGGATTGTCTGTGGCCTTTGATCTGCCGACGCAGATCGGTTACGACAGCGATCACGAACTGGCGACGGGCGAAGTTGGCAAGGTTGGCGTAGCGATTGATTCGCTCGCGGATATGGAAACGCTCTTTGAAGGCATTCCGCTGGAGCGCGTTTCGACTTCGATGACGATCAATGCGACGGCGGCGATTCTGCTGGCGCTTTACATTGCGGTGGCGAAAAAGCAGGGCGTCGCGCCGGACAAGCTGAACGGGACGATTCAGAACGACATTCTGAAGGAATACATTGCGCGCGGCACTTACATCTATCCGCCGAAACCTTCGCTCAGAATCATCACCGACATCTTTTCTTACTGCGCGCGTGAAATACCGAACTGGAACACGATTTCGATTTCGGGTTATCACATCCGCGAAGCCGGTTCGACCGCCGTGCAGGAAGTCGCCTTTACACTCGCCGACGGAATTTGTTACGTGCAGGCCGCCATCAGCGCCGGCTTGCGGGTTGATGATTTCGCGCCGCGGCTCGCGTTCTTTTTCAATTCGCATAACAACTTTCTCGAAGAGGTGGCGAAGTTTCGCGCGGCGCGGCGAATGTGGGCGAAGATCATGAAAGAACGCTTCGGCGCGCAGGATGCGAAATCAATGATGCTGCGCTTTCACACGCAGACCGCCGGGTCGTCGCTGACTGCGCAGCAGCCCGAAGTGAATGTGATTCGCACGACGATGCAGGCGCTCGCCGCAGTCCTCGGCGGCACGCAGTCGCTGCACACGAACGGAATGGATGAGGCGCTGAGTCTGCCAACCGAAGACGCCGCGCGCATTGCGCTGCGCACGCAGCAGGTGATCGGTTACGAATCCGGCGTGGCCGACACGGCTGATCCGCTGGCCGGCGCTTACGCGATTGAATATCTGACGAATGAAATCGAACGCCGGGCTTTTGATTACATTCAGAAGATTGACGAGATGGGCGGCATGCTCGCGGCGATTGAAGCGGGCTGGGTGCAGCGCGAAATCGAACGCGCCGCTTACGACTATCAGAAAGCCGTCGAAGCCGGAACCGAAGTCGTCGTGGGCGTGAATCGTTTTCAGATCAGCGAAGCGACTTCGATTCCGACGCTGAAAATTGATCCGGCGAGCGAGCAGGCGCAGCAAGCGCGCGTGCGCGGTGTGCGCGCCGAACGCCATCAGGCAGCGGCAGTAGCTGCGCTTGAAGCAGTCGAACAGGCGGCGCGGTCAGGTGAAAACCTGATGCCGCGCATCATTGCCGCAGTCGAAGCATACGCCACGCTCGGCGAAATTGCGGACGCGATGCGGCGGGTGTTTGGGGAATACAGCGAGGCTGCCTGAGTTCATTACTGACCACAGATGGAAATGCTGTGAGACAGAATTGTTTGTGCTAAGCTAACGGCGAATCAGCACAGTGAATTTTTTCGGGAGATGGTTTTATGAGCATCACGCTGACACCTGAACAGGAAGCTGTCATCAATCAGAAGTTGCAGAGCGGGCGTTACACGTCAGCCACGGATGTGATTGATGAAGGGTTGCGGCTGCTTGAAGAAGCTGAAAGGCAGCAGCAGAAACTGGAAGTATTAAGGGCAGAGATCCACAAGGGGCTGGAACAAATCGAACGTGGTGAATATCAGACATTTGATTCTGTGATGGAAATAAAAGCTCATGTTCGGAACAGAGTTCAGCAGCATCTGGCTTCACCAGAAAACGGAGAAGATGCATGAAACTGAGCGTCACGCAGGAGGCTGATGACGACCTGTTTGAGATCTTCATTCATCATTCACTATTTGGTTTGGAAGTCGCGCAGCGTTTGGTTGACGGGATTATTGACATCTTTGACAAGCTGATTCGTTTTCCTGAAATCGGCAGGGCGCGACCTGAACTGGGGCCATTGCTGAGAAGCTTTCCGGCCAGGAAATATCTGATTATTTATCAGGTGCTGGGCGAAGAAATTCAGATTGTGCGAGTTTTACATCAGGCGCAGGACATCGGCGCCATCTTTGATGAGGAGTAAGCCATGATCGAAACATTAGCGGTGCAGGAACTGCACGATCAGTATGAAGACTTGAAGCGGCGCGTCCAGGAATTGCGGAGGTTTCTTTGACCTCGACGCGAAGCGAAGAGAATTACAACAGCTCGATGAACGAGCCGCGGCGCCCGGATTCTGGAACGATCAGGCGGCGGCGCAGAAAGTGTCGCAGCAGCGCGCGCGCATCGAAAAGGCCATCACTACGGCTGAACATCAGCAGCGCATGATTGATGACCTCGGCGTGCTGTTTGAATTCGCGGCTGAAGACGAAGCGTCATTCAAAGAGTTGCGCGAGACGCTCGCGCAACTGACCAGGGAAGTCGAAGAGAGCGAAACGCAGATGCTGCTCGGCGGCGAAAATGACGGGCGCAACTGCTTTCTCGACATCAATGCCGGCGCGGGCGGAACCGATGCGCAGGACTGGGCGCAGATGCTTTATCGCATGTATCTGCGCTGGGCGCAGCGGCAGGGCTTCAAGGTTGAGGAACTCGATTATCAGCCCGGCGAAGAAGCCGGCATCAAATCGGCTTCGCTGCGCATTGAAGGCGATTACGCTTACGGGTTGCTGGCCGGTGAATCGGGCGTGCATCGCCTGGTCAGAATTTCGCCGTTCAATGCCGGAGGCAGCCGCGAGACTTCGTTCGCTTCGGTTTTCGTTCATCCTGAATTTGACGAAAGCATCGAAATCGAAATTCTCGACAAGGACCTCCGCGAAGATACTTATCGCTCAACCGGCGCCGGCGGGCAGCACATCAACACGACCGATTCAGCGGTGCGCATCACGCATCTGCCGACCGGCATTGTCGTGACCTGTCAGAATCAGCGGTCGCAGCATCAGAATCGCGCAGTGGCGATGCAGGTGCTGAAATCGCGGCTGTACGAACTGGAACTGGAAAAGAAGCGGGCCGAAACCGACAAGCTGGCGGCGAACAAGAAAGACATCTCCTTCGGCTCGCAGATTCGCAACTACGTGCTGCATCCGTACCGCCTGGTCAAGGACGTGCGCACGAAACACGAAAGCGGCGATGTGGACGCCGTGCTGAATGGTGATCTGGATGAGTTCATCAAGGATTATCTGCTCGCCAAACGCGAGACCGCCGCAGTCAGCAGCAGTTGAGCCGGAAGAAATTGAGACGGGATTGACAGGCTGAGGTGAAGCGGGCTGATTTATTCGGCGGCCTGCTCAGGCTGTCAGGCCTGTCTGTTTTGTTTGTCCCCTGCAGTTCAGGTCAGCAGCGATTCTGCGCTGTTGACCGGGTTATTGACCTTTCACGACAGTTCACGGGAAGTATGGCAAAAGCTCCGTCCGCACGTTTGAGATCGGCCATGAAAACCGGCAAGTCCGAAGCGAAATCGGGCAGGGCGGCCAAAAAAGGGCCGACGCTGACCGATGAAATCATCGGGCTGGCGCTGGCGGCGACTGGTTTCATCGCGCTGCTGTCGCTCATCAGCTATCACCACGATGATCCGTCGTGGCGCGTGGCGACCGGCCACAGCGAGGTCCACAACTGGATCGGGCCGGTCGGGGCCAATCTGTCGGCGTGGCTTTATGAAGCCTTCGGGCTGATTGCGCTGCTGGTGCCGTTTGTGCTGTTCGTGCTGGCGTGGTGGCGGATTCGTGAAGCGCGGCTGCTGCGCGTGTCAGGCATTAAGATGCTGGGGCTGGTGATGGTCATCGGCTCGCTGGCCGGGCTGATGTCGGTGGTGGATGCGCTCAGACCTGAGCTGCTTTCATTTCATCTGGGCGGGCTGCTCGGTCACTTTCTGGTGCAGGGCAGTGGCTGGGGGCTGGCGCGATTGCTTAACACGCCGGGCGCGGCGATTACGCTTTTGGTTGTGCTCGTGGCCGGCCTGCTGATGGCCACGCCGCTGTCACTGGTGGCGATGGTGATGCAACTGACGCCGCGCGAACAGGAGGCCGGCCTCTGGACCACGATGCTGGGCAGGTTCCGTGAATGGCGTGAGCATCGCGCCGCAGAACGCGCGCGCCGCCGGGCCGAAGAGGAAATCAGCATCGGCGCTGACGATGAAGCGGAAACTGAAATCCGCAAGCCGGGCAGGGAAGAGAAGAATTCACGCAGGCCCGAAGTTGCCGCTCAGACTTCAGCGCCCGCCATCAGCAAAAGCGAGGTGACAGCGGCAGCTTCAACTGCGGCGAGCGCAATGCCTGTCGGCAAAGCGAGCGGTGTTGCTCAGCGCGCCGGAGCCATTGATGAACTGCTGCCCAACGGATCGCAGCCGCGCGCCGGAACGCCGCCCGCCGCAGGCCGCAGCGCCGCAATGTCAGGAGCTGCGGCGCGCACCGCGCAGGCAGGGCCGGGCAGCGATGATGATATTGAAGACGATGCGCTGACGGCTGAGGCGGGCGAGGCACAGCGCAGCGTTGAAGAGATGGTTGCCACCGCCGAAGTCAAACGCAGCGAACCAGCGGAATCGGCTGATGACGATCTGTTCGGAGCCGCGCCGAAGCCTGCGCTCAAAGGTTCATCGTCGCTTGTCAAAAATGTGCTGCGCACGGCGCAGGAATACAAGCTGCCGCCGTCCGAGATGCTCACGCCACCGGCAGAGCGGCACGAACTGGCTGACACGGAACTGATGGATCGCGCCATTCAACTGGCCGAAAAATGCAAGGAGTTCAATGTCTCAGGCCAGGTCAAGCACATCTGCCCCGGCCCGGTCGTGACGACATTCGAGTTCAAGCCTGATCCGGGCGTCAAATACAGCCGCGTCACCAGTCTGGTTGATGACCTGTGTCTTGGCCTGAAAGCTGAATCAATTCGCATTGATCGCATTCCGGGCAAATCAACCGTTGGCATCGAAGTGCCGAACGACCGCCGCGAAACCATCCGGTTGCGCGAAGTCATCGAATCAAAAAAATTCCGCGAATCCGAATCGAAGCTGACGCTCGCGCTCGGCAAAACGATTGACGGCCTGAATTACGTGGCCGATCTGGCGAAGATGCCGCACCTGCTGATTGCGGGCGCGACGGGCGCAGGCAAATCGGTCGCGCTCAATTCAATTCTGGTTTCGCTGCTGTACAAGGCCACGCCGGACGAAGTCAAAGTCATTCTGGTTGACCCGAAGCGGCTGGAACTCGGGCTGTATGCCGACATCCCGCACCTGATTACGCCGATTGTGACCGACCCGAAGCGGGCGAGTTACGCGCTGCGGTGGGCGGTGTCTGAGATGGAGACCCGCTACAAGCATCTGGCGGCTTTCGGCGTGCGCAACATTGATCAGTACAACAACGAAGTCTGCGCCGCAGTTGACCGCAACCTGGCCGAAGACAGTCCTGAACTGCCGACGCCGCTGC
>CAYWDW010000412.1:0-5547 GCA_964457105.1 uncultured Heliobacteriaceae bacterium | reverse complement strand
GGGTATAACTGATCAGATACTGGCTGCGCAGTTCGGTTGCAATGGCCGAGAAGCTGCGTTCGAGTTCCAGCACATTGCCGGTAAAGAAAGCGCGCCCGCCGGTCTCTGCCGCCAGTTGCCTGAGATCCTTGTCTTCCTTTGCGTCAACCGTGCCGGCCTCAACGCCAAAAAAGCCGCCCGCCTTGGTGCTGATGACGAACACCGTCGTTTCAGAACGCTGGGCAAAATCAATCGCCGCTTTCAGGGTGCGTTCGCTTTCGGTGTCTTCGCCGTCCGTAATCACGACCATCGCGCGGCGGCGGCCCGGACTGGCCGACATTTTCTCTTCGCAGACCCGGTACACCGCGTCGTAAAGCCGCGTGGCTCCGTGCGCCTTCACCTTGTCAATGGCTTTCGAGAGCAGGTCGAGTCGGTTGGTGAAGTCCTGATGCAGTTCGATCTCTGAATCGAAGGACACAAACAGCGCGCGGTCATGGCGCGATTTCAGCACCGTTTCAATAAACGAAGTGGCGGCTGATTTCTCGAACTTCAGCTTGGGCCGGACGCTGTTTGAAGTGTCCATCAGCACGGCCACGTCAAGCGGCAGTTCGCTGATCGGGCGAAAGGATTCAATCCGCTGTCTGACCTTGTCTTCGAGAATCTCGAAGTCTTCAGCATTCAGCGAGGTGATGAACCGGTTGGTGTCCTTGTCGAGCACCGTCACCGGCAGGCGCACAATCGCCGTGGTGATCGGCTTTTCCTGCGGATCCTGGCTGACCGGCGGCGCGTTCTTGTCCTGCGGCGGCTGGTTTTTGGCGGGTGCTCCGGGTAACTGTGCGCGCGCGACGAGCAGCGCACAGGCACAGACCATGACAAGCGTCAGAACGGAACTCGACCAGTAATGATTTTTCATGAATGATTCAAAACCTCCGAAGGCGATCCATCAGAAGCAGCTTTCAGATGAATCAGAAATGACTCTGGATGCCCGGTGATTATAGTTTGCAGGCTGGTGACAGGTAAAGCGGCAGGTCAGAACGACAAACGCCGGAACAGGCGGCGCTCACCTGTTCCGGCGTTTGTGCAGTCAGGATCGGATGAATCTCACTGACGATTGTGTCATCACTTACTTTTTCTTTTCATCCGCGCTGCTTCCGGCGTTGTCGTTGTCAGACGTGGCGAGCGGCTGGCCTTCGCCCGCAGGCAGCGGATTTTTGGTGGCGGCCCGGAGGTAATAAATGTCGCCCTTTTCGGTGATGTTGAAATCGCTCCACGCCGAACTGTCGCTCTTGCGTGTGGCCTGGACACAGAACTTGCTGCTGTCCGGCTCAGTGATGCCATCGGTAAAAATGTATTCCTTGACGGGTTTGCCCTCGGCATACTGTTTTGAAATGACTCCGGCCTCAGCCAGTTCCTTGAGCGTGCCGAAGCGGCCCTTCTGCGCGCTGAAGGTCGCCTGCGCGCCGTGAATGGTTCTGAGTGTGCCGACCGCCGCCGTCTCGCGGCCCGCCTTGATATTGTTATTCAGTGCTGGCAGCGCGATGGCTGCAATGATGCCGATGATCGCCACCACGATCATCAGTTCGATCAGTGAAAAACCCCGCTCGCTGCGGCGCTGGAGTGCGTGTGAATTCATACTGTGAAAATCTCCTCTGGAGGTCTGGAACTTTGGTGATCCAGTCTGATTGAACGATTCAACCCTCTGCTGGTTCCAATATTACTACACTGACAATTGACCCGGAATCGCGGCGCGTGTCGCGGTTGTCGCCAAATTATCAGCGTTCTGACAATGACGCCGCTCAGTGCCGCGCATAACTTCTGAGCGCCTGCACCAGCACCAGCAGCGACAGCGCCAGCCAGGTCAGCGCCCAGACCAAAGCCGGAATCCCGGTGAAGCTCTGCATATTGCGCGCGTCGCTGTGAGAATTGGAAAAGGCCGAGATGAAAAACAGCGTGTTCAGATCATAGATGGCATTCAGACAGCACTGCACGGCCAGAAAGCTCAGCACAAAATGCGCCACACGCACGCTCGCCGCCAGGGCCGTCAGCAGCAGCCCGACCGTTAATCCGATGCCCACCATCCAGCCGAACGTCCCCCGCACATACAGCATCGTCATGCCAGCAATCGTCAGCGCCGTCAGCGCCAGCGCCGCTTTAGCCCGCCCGCCCTGCCGACCCAGCAGCAGCAACCCCGCGCCGTAAACCGTACTTGAGAGATAACCTGCGCTCGACACCACCAGCGGCAACCCGCCCCGCGTGTAGGTTTCGCCGCTCGCGTCCAGATGCAGATTGACCTGATCAACCGAACCAAAGGTCAGCAGCGCCGCCAGCACGTGCCCGCCTTCGTGAATAAAGGTCACGAACAGCCGAAACGGATAGACCAGAAATCCGGCCAGCGGAATGAATGACAGCAGCACCGTCAGCACCGATGCCACAATCAGAAACCTGAGGGAGTCTTTGTCTTTTGCCATAGCCTCACATACGCCGTGCCTGGTGAAATGTTCCTGCCAGCCCGTCAGCCCAGGGAAAAGCTTTCGGTCGTCAGAAAATCCTGACACCGGCAGATTGCAGCGACGCCTTCAACATCTCTGAAGTCCACGCAGAAGTCCAGTCCTGACAGCGCTGCTCCGCCATTGACCAGCACGGCACAGCGTTTGAGATTGCCAGGCCTGCCCCCAGACAGACGAAAAAACAAACACGGGGAAGACAGCGATGGCATTAAGAAGAGAGATGACGGAACAGACGGAAATCACGGAACAAACGGAGCCCGGACCGGTGCTGAATCGGCCTGGTTTCGTCTGTTTCGTCATCTCTCTTCCGGCTTGTTCTCTCGCTTAACTGAATGCCATTGAGGGAAGACACGGGGGAAACCGGGAGATGGCAATGATTACTCCGAATATGATTACGATGGCGCGGATGTGCCTGGCGGTCGTTTCAGTGGCGCTCTTCAGGCATGGCTTTTATGCCAGCACGGCAGCCCTGATTTTACTGGTCATCACCATCTGGCTGGACGCAGTTGACGGTGCGCTGGCGCGACGCAGCGGGCGCGCGACCGATGCCGGAGCGGCCTTTGACATCGCGGCGGACCGGGTCGTTGAAAACATTTACTGGATCTGGTTCGCGGCGGCGGGACTGATTACGTTCTGGATTCCGGTCATCGTCATCGCGCGCGGCTGTCTGACAGACTTTCTGCGCGGCCTCGCCTTTCGGCAGGGGCAGACGGCTTTTGGCGACAAGACGATGATGCAGACGTGGTGGGGACGGTTGCTGGTCGGCTCGCGGGTCAGCCGGGCCGCTTACGGCGTACTCAAATGCGCGGCCTTTGTCGCGCTCGGCGCAAGGCTCGTGCTTGACGAAGCTCCGCAGTGGCGCCGCCTGCTCACCGTCGGCATCATCAACGGCCTGCAATTCGCGGCGCTCGCGCTCGCCGTCGCCGCCGTCGCGTTCTGCGTCGTGCGCGGAGTGCCGGTCATCATCGAAGGCCTGCGCTTCTTTCGCAAAGCCCCGGCGCTGACGGCAAGATAAACCGGGGGCAGTCGGAATTCGGAAGTCGGAAGTCGGAAGCTGAAAGCGAGATGGCAGATGACGGATGGCAGCGAGACTGTGGCTTCTCTTCCTTCCGAATTCCGAATTCCGAATTCCGACTTCCTGAAACTCGCTATCACCGTGATGAATTGTGAGGCCCTGTGAATCACCACAACATTGCCGCTGTTTTTGATGTGGACGGGACGCTCGTCGCTGACGATTCGCTGGAGCGCATCTTTTTCCGTTACCTCTGGCGCTACGATGAAATCGGCCTGGGCGCGCTGTGGCGGGCGGTGGGTGGCGCGTTGCGCCGAATGACTGGATGCGCTGACGACAAGGCCTGGCTGCGCGGGCAGGAAGCACACCGGCTCAGGCGGCTGGCCCGCGACTGCTTCGAGCAGGAAGTGGTCAGGCGGCTGCTGCCTGCGGCCATCAGCCGTTTGAAATGGCATCAGCGCGCTGGCCATCAGGTCGTGCTGCTGTCGGGCACGCTTGATGTGCTGCTTGAGCCGCTCGCTGAATACCTCAATGTCAGCACGCGCATCGGCACGACCATTGAAATTTCCGATCAGAAAATCACCGGACGCCTGGCCAGCACTCGCCCGTTCGGCCTGACCAAACTGATTACGCTGAAACGCCTGATCGAACGCGAACAGGCGACAAACTTTGACCTGACCCGTTCATTCGCTTATGCCGATCATTACGCCGACCGCTTTCTGCTGTCAGCCGTCGGTCATCCTGTTGCCGCCAATCCTGACCGCCGATTGCGGCGTGTGGCCGAACAGCGCGGCTGGATGATCGAACACTTTGCCGGGAAAAACATTGATGAAAATCAGCAGTCATCTTTCAGCCCGAACTGAACAGGCCGCGCTGATTCGACGGCCATTCCCGCCGCGAATCAGCGACCGGCTGTGGTTAGCGATTCAATCGCTGAATCTGCCTGACCGCCTGACGCTCGCGTACCTGCTGTTCACGAGCGCCCTGCTGGTCATCTGCCGACGCAACATTGCGCCCTGGCCGAAGCTGCTGCTGATTCACGGCGGTCTGGTCTGTACAATCATTGTGCTCGCGGTGCTGCGGGCGCGCGGGCCGCAATTGATTCGCGTTCTCAGCCACTGGTATCCGCTGCTGCTTTCAGGATTCTTTTTTGAAGAGATCGGCGCGCTGGTCCACGCGGTCTTTCCAGGCTGGTTCGATGCCGTGCTGATCGCGGCTGACGATGCGGTCTTCGGCGTGCATCCGACGGTGTGGATTGAGCAGTTCAGCAATTACTGGCTGACTGAATATTTGCAATTCGCCTACACGCTTTACCTGCCGCTGATTCCGGCCTTCGGCGGGTGGCTGTGGTGGCGCGGGCGGCGCCGTGAATTTACCGCGTTTGTGACGGCGCTGTGCGGAACCTATTACTTCAATTACCTGATCTTTATTTTCTTTCCGATTGAAGGGCCGCATCACACGCTGCAGCACCTGCAACAGATCGAACTGAGCGGCGGGCCACTGACGGCCTTTATCAACCTGATCGAGCAACACGGGCGTGTCCACGGCGGCGCTTTTCCAAGCAATCACGTCGCCGGTTCGATGGTCGTGCTGTTTTCAGCTCTTCGTTATTCGCGGCGGCTGGGCTATGCGCTCGTGCCGCTGGTGCTGAGCATCTGCGTCGCCACCGTCTACGGGCGGTATCATTACGCCATTGACGTGTTTGCCGGAACCATTGTCGCCTGGCTCGGAATGAAGACAGTGGACAGATTGAAGTCAGACGCGGGCCATTAAATGCAGCAGCAGTTCAACGCCCATTGGTTTGGCGGCGAGGCCTTTGAGGGCGATTTCGTTGCGCGGGTCGAGGCGCAGGGCCTGGCGATAGACTGATTCGGCGCGGCGGGCCATGCCGAGTTTTGAGTAAAGCATGCCGAGCAGCGCGTGATGGTAAGGATCCTGCGGATCAAGCCGGATGGCTTCGAGGTAATGCTGTTCGGCTTCGCGCGCGATCTTCGGATTGCTGCGCTGTGAATTACTCGCCAGCGCGAGCGCCAGCAGCGAGCGATACTT
>CAYWDW010000411.1:3006-5564 GCA_964457105.1 uncultured Heliobacteriaceae bacterium | reverse complement strand
AATTCTATCTGACGACAAGCGCGCGCAGCCTGAAAAAACATCCGGCGTGGGATCTCGCCACCATCCTCGCCGCCGCAGCCATTCCGGCCATTCTGCTGCATTACTATCAGTATCTGTTCGCGCTGCCGTTTCTGGTGGCGCTGCTTTATGCGGGCTGTTACCTCGGCAGCATTTCAAACGCGCTGATTCGGATGAAGTGGATCGTGATCACGGGCGGCATGTGTTACACGTTCTATCTCTATCACGTCCTCGTGATCGGCGGCGTGCTGGAACACACGATGCGGCTGTCATCATCAGGCCTGCCGCTGATCTTCGACTTTCTGATTCAGTTATTGCTGGTCTGCGGGCCGGTCTTTGCGATTTGCAGCCTGCTGTTCGTTTACACTGAAAAACCATTTATGAAATGGAGCCTGTCAGCTCGCCCGGCGCCCGCCGCTCAGCCTTCAACCGGCGATTGAGATCGCAGAACACGCAAAACGAACAAAGGAAAAAAGACCACATAATGCCCGGTGAAACAGTTCCGTCTGTTCTGTTATTTCTGTTTGTTCCGTCATCTCGCTTTGCTCAATCAAACCCGCACAACGGCATCTCCGCGCGGCGCTGCAGCCAGTTGTCAGCAGGGTAATGGCAGCTTCCGTCAATCAGGTGCAGCGTGTAAGCGTGACGTGATTTCGGCGAGCGATTCTCGCGGCTCAGATGCGGCAACAACCCGTGCAGCACAACGAGCGTGCCGCGCGACGCAGCAAGCGGCGTCAACTGGTCCTGCGGCCAGGGCGTGTCGTCGTAAATCTCAAACTCCGTCCCGCCTTCAGCCGCGCGTTTGAAGCGCGATTTCAGCCCCTGCCGGTGCCCGCCCGGAATGGCCCACAGGCAGCCGTTTTCCGGCGTCGCATCTTCGAGCGCGAACCAGCAGCCGGTGACGCTGTGCGGCGCGGTGTAAAGAAACGTCGCGTCCTGATGACAGACCACTTCGCCGCCGATGTGCGGCTGCTTGAAAATATACATTGACTGCAGCAGCAGCGGCCTCGTGAAACCGAGATCAGCCGCCAGCGATTTCAACTCAGGCGTGCGCGAGAAACGATCAAAGACCGGATCGAGATCGTGCAGCGCGTGGCCGATTTTATTGATTGAAAGCTCTTTGCTCTGGCGCAGCTCCCCCTCCGGCCCGAACGCTGCTTCTTCAAAAAAGAAACTGATCCGGTCGCCCGATGACAGAAAGTAATCATCGCTCGTGCGCGTCTGTTCGCGGGTTGAAAAGATTGAGCGCACGCGGTCGGCATCGAAACCTGCGAGCAGTTGCGCGCTGCGTTCCTGCAGCTTCAGACAGGCCTCGTCGCTCACGAAATTTTCAAGCAGCAGAAAGCCGTCACGGTCATAGGCGGCCAGTTGCCGGTCAGACAGCTTGTGCATTTTCATTTCCTTTCAGGTTCACCGGCAGAAAAGCCGAACCTTTTGCCGACAGTCACCGTTTTTCTTATCCCGCATCATCAGTAGTTTCCTGACAAACTCCGGTCAGTCGCAGGTGGACAAACCGCTCGCTGCCAAAGTGACCGGCAACCAGGGAGGCCCGTATCCATGCTGACTCGTTTTGCCTTTCTGCTCTTTGCAATGCTGACGCTGGCCAATGTCGTTTCGGCTCAGTCGCTGAATTACCTGCTGGTCCTCAACAAGGCCGAAAACACGCTGGCGATCATTGATCCCGGCAGTTACAAAATTCTGGCTCGCGTGCCGGTCGGCGAAGGGCCGCACGAAATCACGACTTCGCCGGACGGCACACTGGCATTCGTCGCCAATTACGGCACGCCGCAGGCGCTCGGCAGTTCACTTTCAGTGATTGACCTCGCGGCCAGAAAGGAACTGCGCCGCGTTGACCTGGGCGGATTGCGCCGCCCGCACGGCATGGTCGAAGCCGGCGGCAAAATCTATTTCACCTGCGAGGTCAATCGCCTGATTGCGCGTTATGACCCGGCCAGCAACAAGGTGGACTGGCTGATGGGAACCGGACAGAACGCCACGCACATGCTGGTCGTGTCACGCGATCAGCAGAAAATTTATACGGCCAACATCGCGTCCGACACCGTCACGGCCTTTGATTTCACCGCGCCGCCGCCCGCAGCGTCAAAGATCACGCAGATTGCCGTCGGCAAACAGCCCGAAGGCATTGACCTCGCGCCCGACGGAAAAGAATTGTGGGTCGGTCAGAACGGCGACGGCAAAGTTGCCATCATTGACACCGCCACCAACCGGGTGAAGGAAAACATTCAGGTCGGCCAGGTGCCGATTCGCGTCAAATTCACGCCCGATGGCAGGCGCGTGCTGATCTCTGATCCGAAAGCCGGTGAACTGATCGTCCTTGAGGCCGCCACGCGCAAAGAGGTCAAACGGATTCAGGTCGGTGAAACGCCCGTCGGCATTCTTGTCACGCCGGACGGCAAACGCGCCTTCGTCGCCACGATGCAGGCCGACCGCGTCGCCGTCATCAATCTTGAAGACCTGAGCATCATCACCCGAATCGAACCCGGCAAAGGCCCGGACGGTCTCGCCTGGGCCGGGAAATA
>CAYWDW010000411.1:0-2906 GCA_964457105.1 uncultured Heliobacteriaceae bacterium | reverse complement strand
TCACCCGAATCGAACCCGGCAAAGGCCCGGACGGTCTCGCCTGGGCCGGGAAATAAGGTCAGCCAGGAGGCCACGATTGAACGGAAAAATGCCATGCTGAAATCCGCTTTGCTGACTGCACTACTGCTGCTGCTGACGCTGACCATTCCGGCTCAGCAGCAAAACATTACGCCTGAACTGCAATCGCTGATTGAGGCTGAACGCGCGTTCGCCAGGCTGTCAGTTGAGCAGGGTGTGCGCACGGCTTTCATCACTTTTTTTGCTGACGATGGCACAGACTTCCACCCGCATCCGGTCAAAGCAAAGGAATGGTACAGTCGGCATCCGGCCCCGACTGCGCCGCCGCCCGTCACGCTCAACTGGGCGCCGATCACTGGCGGCATTTCAGCCGCCGGCGATCTGGGATTTTCAACCGGGCCTTTCACGCTGACCGATCACAGCCCGCAACAGAACCCGCCGCGGCACGGCCTGTTTTTTTCCGTCTGGAAAAGGCAGCCTGACCGTTCGTGGAAAGTCGTCGTTGATCTCGGCATCGCCACGCCTCAGGCCGTCGCGCCGCTCGATGCGCCTTACACGCCCGCGCTGCATCCGAAAGTCAAAGCCGCCAAAGCTGACCCCGACGCGCTGCTTGAAACTGATCGCGCGTTCAATGCCGAGTTGCAGCGCCGCCGTGTCAGCGACGTTTATCGGCAGCACCTCAGCGATGACGGGCGGCTCTATCGCAGCGGCGTGATGCCGCTGATTGGCAAAGCCGCGACTGGTTCATTTTTGTCCGCGCAGTCGCTGACACTCGTCTGTGCGCCCATCAAAGCCGACCTCGCGGCTTCGGGCGATCTGGGTTATGTGATTGGCCGCTACGAATTGAAAAGCGGCACCGTGCAGCCGCGCCAGGGCTATTACGTGCGCGTCTGGCGGAAGGATGAAAAAGGAACGTGGAAGCTCGTCGCGGATGTGACCAGCATCCTGCCGCCGGAAGAAAAACAGTAACCGATAAACTCAGGCCCGCCATTCGGCACGCTCGCTGCGGTAAACTCCGCGTCCCGATTCGGCCTGTTGTGCTTCAGAGAATAATCAGGCCCGCGATGAATCAACTGACTCATCGCGGGCCTGAGGATTTTCAGTGCAGTGTCAGCCTGCTTTTTCTGCCCCGATGCGCATGCCGTAAAACGACCGGTACACGAAAAAGAGCGAGATCGCAAAGAACACCGCGGCCAGGGTGTGTGTCAGGCCTGATCCCTGCGTACTGGTCAGGCTCACGGCCAGTTCGACGGCGAGCAGGCCGAAGAGCGTCGTGAACTTGATGACCGGATTCAGCGCCACCGATGACGTATCCTTGAACGGATCGCCCACCGTGTCACCCACCACCGTTGCATCGTGCAGCGGCGTGCCTTTCTTCTTCAGTTCAACCTCGACAACCTTCTTGGCGTTGTCCCACGCGCCGCCCGCGTTGGCCATAAAGATCGCCTGGTAAAGACCGAAGACCGCGATTGAAATCAGATAGCCGATGAAGAAATAAGGCTCGACGAACGCAAACGCCAGCGACGAGAAAAACACGGTCAGGAAGATATTGAACATGCCTTTCTGCGCGTACTGCGTACAAATCTCGACGACCTTTTTACTGTCGGAGACGGAGGCTTTCTCGACGCCTTCAAGTTTGATGTTGGCTTTGATGAATTCGACCGCGCGATATGCGCCCGTCGTCACCGCCTGAGTTGACGCGCCGGTGAACCAGTAAATCACCGCGCCGCCGGTAATCAGGCCGAGGACAAACGGCGCGTGCAGAATTGACAGGTTACGCACGGCATCGGCATTGGTCAGGCCGCTCGTCAGCGCCATGATGATTGAGAAAATCATCGTCGTTGCGCCGACCACCGCGGTGCCGATCAGCACCGGCTTGGCGGTGGCCTTGAAGGTGTTGCCCGCGCCGTCGTTTTCTTCAAGCAGGTGCTTGGCGCGGTCAAAATTGACGGTCAGGCCGAACTGATTTTTGACTTCGTGCTCGACGTTGGGCACCTGTTCGATCAGCGACAATTCGTAAACCGACTGCGCGTTGTCAGTCACCGGGCCGTAAGAATCCACCGCAATCGTCACGGGACCCATGCCCAGGAAGCCGAAGGCCACCAGACCGAAGGCGAAGACCGCCGGAGCCACCATCAGCGCGCCGAGTCCCTGAATGCCGAACAGATAGGCAATCGCCATCAGAATGACGATGCTGATGCCGAGCCAGTAAGCCGAGTAATTACCGGCCACCAGCCCCGACAGAATGTTGAGCGACGCGCCGCCTTCTTCTGACGAAGTGACGACTTCGTGCACGTGCCGCGATTCGGTCGAAGTGAAAACCTTGACCAGTTCGGGAATGATCGCGCCTGCCGCCGTGCCGCACGAAATGATGATCGAAAGCTGCCACCACAGATCCTTGTTGCCGCCGAGATCGGGAATCATCAGCATCGAGACCACAAAAGTCAGCACGATTGAGACAATCGAAGTGATGATGACCAGGTTCGTCAGCGGACGCTCGAAATTCATTTCATGCGCCCGGGCATAACGACTTTTGGTGAGCGCTTCGTTGATGAAATACGAACCCGCCGAAGCGATGACCATCATGATGCGCATCATGAAAATCCAGACGAGCAGTTGCACCTGAATGGCCTCGTAACCCGGCCCCGCCGATTGCGGATTGATCGCCAGCAGGATGAACGAAATCAGCGCCACGCCCGTCACACCGTAAGTTTCAAACCCGTCGGCTGACGGCCCGACCGAATCGCCCGCGTTGTCGCCCGTGCAGTCGGCGATCACGCCCGGGTTGCGCGCGTCGTCTTCCTTGATCTTGAAGACGATCTTCATCAAGTCGGAACCGATGTCGGCGATCTTGGTGAAAATGCCACCGGCCACACGGAGCGCTGCCG
>CAYWDW010000410.1:0-5571 GCA_964457105.1 uncultured Heliobacteriaceae bacterium | reverse complement strand
CGCCAGGGTCGCCTGCACTGCCGGAAGCTGCTGCCGCAGAATCTCAAGGAACTGCGCGAGCGTCATGTTGGTCAGACTTTGCGGCACCGGATCACCCACCTTCACCAGTTTGCCGCCCGCGCCAAAATCCACGATGCCCGGATAGATGTTCGTAAACCCGGTACTCGGATACTGCACGCGGCCATTGCCGATCGGGCCGATGAAGGCGCGCTCCTGCAACCGCCGCCACAGCAGTTCAGTGTCCCAGTAAATGCCCGCTCCGGCGCGCACCACGGTGCGGCTGCTCCGGTCCACACCCCACGCGAAGCCGAGCGACGGCGAATAGTTGCGATAATTGTTTTTCGTCGCCGAAAGATCGCTGCCATAAAGCGGCTGCAGGTATTTTGGTTTGTCGAGATCGCGGTTGACCAGCGTGCTTTCAAAGTTCCACGCCAGACCATAATTGAGCGTGAAGCGCGGCCTGACCTTCCACGTATCCTGAGCGAACCAGCGATACCGATTGTTCTGCTTCGCCTCTCCAATGTTATAGGCCGGCGGCTGCGCCGGATCACCGACCCCGATCACCGCGCCGGCAAACGGCAGGTTCAGCAGGTCGTCATTGGTCTTGATGACGCTCGGCAGTTTGGGGAAATAGAGCGCCAGCCCGGCCTGACCAATCGCCGGCAGCAGCAGGCTCTTGACGACTTCAGGCGAAAACAGGCTCGTGCAGCCGGGATCGCAATAGCCCCAGAACCCCGTGCCAGGCGCGTGTTCGATCTCGCCGCCGAAGCGCAGGCGGTGCGATCCCTTCTGCCACGTGACGGTGTCAAGGAAGGTGTACCGCCGCAGATTGCGCCCCTGCGTCGCGTTTTGCGTGTTGCCGACCGTGAAGTTGCCTGATCCCTGAAGCGAAATCTCCGGGAAGCCAAGACCGATGCAGTTCGGACAGACCGACTGATCGGCAAAGAGATTGCGATTGCGCCAGTAGGTGAAGTTCAGGTGAAAATCATTGGTCAGCGTCGGTTTCAGAATGGACGTGACGCCGAGGATTCCCTGATCAGAGAAGTTGGTGTTCTGAAGCCAGTTCGAGGGCAGCCTGGCGCCGCCTCTCGGCCCGAAGCCCTTGTTCTGATCGTGCGAATACCGCAAAAAGGCGTTGTGATTATTCGAGACCTTCCAGTCAAGGCGGGCGCTGAAGAGGTGGCCGCTGTAAGGACTGGCAAAATTACCGGCGAGGCCGCTGATGGAGGGCAGATCAGGCTGCACGGTAAAGACCTGTGTCTGCCTGGTGTACTCGTAATTGGTAAAGAAGAACAGCCTGTCCCTCAGCACCGGACCGCCAACCCAGAAGCCCGGATTGCGGCGCGCAAAGAACGGATCAGGGTTGGCCGGATTGCGATTCAGGGCCGGGTACGCGGCCATGTTGTGATCGCGGAAAAAGAAATAACCCGAACCGTGATACTGGTTGCCGCCGGTGCGGGTGACGATATTGACCGAACCGACGCTGGTAATGCCGGTCGAAAGATCAAAGTTGGAAGAGGAAAGCTGAAACTCCTGCACGACTTCCTGCGAGAAGTTCATGCCGGTGTCGCCTTCGATTGAATTGCGGACGGTGCCGCCGTCAACGGTGATCGCCGTCTTGTCGGACGAGCCGCCCAGCACGGAGACCGAAAACAGCGAATTATATTGTGAGGTCGAGCCGGCCGAAGTCGTCACGCCCGGCTCAAGAAAGGCGAGTTGCAGAAAGCTGCGCCCGTTGAGCGGCAGTTCCTGAATCTTCTGCCGGGTAATCACCCCGTCAATCGAGTGAGATTCATAGTTGATCTGCGCGGTGGCCGAACCTTCAACCGTGACGACTTCGGTCGTCTGGCCGACTTTCATCTGCATTTCGACGCTGGTCACGGTTCCGGTCGAAACGGTCGCCTCGCGCTTGAGCGTGCGGAAGCCCGCCACCTGGGCTTCGACTTCATATTCACCAGCGGGCAGGGACGCCGCTGAGAAAGCGCCGTCTGCGTTCGACGTCAGCCTGCGTTCGGCTCCGGTCGCCTTGTTGCGAATGGTGATGGCGGCGCTGGCAATAACGGCGCCCGATTCATCGTTGACCGTGCCGGAAATCGTGCCGACCGGCGCCTGCGCCCACGCTGTCGCCGTCAGCATGGCGAGCAGGCAAAGGCCGCACAGGTAACGTGCAACGGTGACACTCAATGACTCATCCCCTGGTATGGCCTGGCGCGGCGGCAGAAGACTTACCGACCGGTTGGACAGGGCCACAGGCAAGGATTTAACAGGCGAATCTGTGGGGAAAACCTGCATATTTTTTCCTCCTTAAGTTAATGAACCGATGGTGCTGATGGGTTTACTGGTGAAGAATTCCTGCCCCACACTCAGCATTCGCTGTCGCGGGCAGGTCAGTGCGAATGACTGCCTGGCAAAATAAGTGCTGTTCTCGAAGCGCCATCGTTCGTTCAGGTCTGTCGTCGTTACAGGTTGTCGTCGTTGCAAAGCAGTCTCAGGATGACACTGCTTCAGATCACCTGGCCATGGTCCGAATCCGAGAGCCTGAGAGGTGCGGCGTGTCGTCCAGGTAACGACAGAGATTGAAACCGGGGGGAATCGCCTCGCTGAATTCACCGAGCAGGATTCAGGAATACATCAGTCAGCAGGGACGTCATATTTTATTCCCACACCTCATCTCCCGGTCTGGACCACAAAATGAAACACTCCCGCTTGTATCCCAGCTCAGCTATGTCCCAGCTTTGACTTTGTATGTTTTCTCGTAATGCTGTAAGAATGTTCCCACAGGAACGTCACCAGCTTCTGCACCATTGGAAGGTGCGGCGATTATAGCCCAAAAGAATAATTGGGCAAACCTTTTTGCCGAAATCGAACGAAGGAGACACCGATGAAACAACCTGTCTGGAATTTTGAGCAGGAGCCTGCCGCGGAGCGGATGGACGAAACCGGCGTCAACCTGCGCGCCTATTTTGACCGGATGGATGATGACAAAATGCAGCAGTATCAGTCGGCATGGACTGCCGAACAGGTCATCGCCTGGGACGGCAACTTCCGCGATGACGGCGGCCTGATGATCCTTTGCTGTGAGCGCGATGTTGACATTGACGAATACCGCCAGGTGCTTGAAGCGTGCATCGCCTACCGCAATCGCGTCAGACCACAGCTCAGCCAGGTCTGAAAGACCTCACCCCGACGATTGACCGTATCGAGCTGAACTGTTGCGCATCCTTTCAGTCCTTATCAGTATTCGCACAGACCGCTCGTGACTGTGTATTTCTTCGCGCCCCTGATCGCAGGTTCATTGTGATGACAATCAAAGCAGACCGGCGCGCGCGGCGGCAGCTTGTGCCGGGCAACTGATTGCGCGTGCGATGGCGCGTGGACCTGATGACAGCTAATGCAGGTCGGATAGTCTTTGCCTTCCACTACCACCTCGCGCGCGTTGCGGTAAACGTGGCGGTCGCCCGGATTGAGCTTTTCGTCATCGGCCCTTGACCAGTCAACCTCGAAATCCTGAAACAGATTGTCGCCCGCAATGAAGTTGTTCGGATAAGGCAGTCCGGTCGAACGCGATTTGCCTTCGCGCAAATGGCACTGCGCACAGATTGACGTGATCGCCTTCGCGTTGGTGCGCCGCTTTTTTGACAGCCAGACGAGCGCCGTTTCGTTGCTGTGTTCAAGGTTCACATCGCCGTGACAGGTGTAACAATCCAGCCCGAACCCGGTGAAGGTTCCGGCCCTGGCATCCACGCCGGTCGCGTGACACCCGGCGCAGCGACTGGCAAATTTACCCCTGTCCCACGCCGGTTTGTCCTGGTCGAGCCATTCCCTGGCTTTGCTGTCAGCATCAAGCACCGCCTGAGTGTTGAGCAGGGCAAATCTGCCGTAGCCATCTTTTTTCAGAAACCGCACGTGCTGACGGCTGCCCATAAAATATTCAATGCCCGCAGCCACCGCAGCCAGTTCCGGCGCCTTGAGCAGGGCACGCAGTTGCGGCGCATCTTCAGTCTGCCGCACCGCCACGCCGTGCGCGTTGTTCTGCCAGTGCGCGCCAATCGTGTGGCGATGACAGAACAGGCATTCGTCACCGTGCACAAATTCCGGCACGGGTTTGCCCGCGTGATTGCCGCCCCACGCTTTCGGGTCGAGTTGTTGCGGAGCAGATGATTCCTGCGCCCCCGCCTGCTGTCCGTGCATAGCCGCGCTCAACAGGGACAGCATCAGAACGATGGACCACACCAGCAGGGATTTGAACCAGACAACGCGCTTCATCATTCCCAGCCTCTTTGTCTGTCAGATGCGATTGAATACCTCAATCGCCTTTTGCAGCGATTTGTACCGCCTGATGAAGGGATACATTTTGTTTTCGCGTTCATCAATCTCCTGCGCTTTTTTCAGGACTTCAGCGGCGCGATCCTGCGGCACGACCACGACGCCGTCTTCATCGGCCACAATGATGTCGCCGGGTTTGACGGTCACGCCCGCGCATTCAACCGGCACATTGCGCGCCACAGTCGCATAACGCCCGACCGCCGTCGCGGGACTCGTCGAACGCGCATACACCGTCAACCCCATGCGGCGCAAATCCCACACGTCACGCACCGCGCCGTCAATCACCATCCCGGCCATGCCGCGCACCTTCGCCGCCGTGCCCATCAGATTGCCGATTGCAGCAATGTCGAGCGTACCTTCCATGACGATCACGCCAACTTCGCCGGGCTTTGCGTTGTCAATCATCTCGACTGAATGCTTTGTCGAAAGCGCAGGCGTCGCCTGCTCAGGCGAGGCGGGCCTGACGAGTGAAGTCACGGCGCGCCCGACGAGCGGCCCCGTAATTACCGGTTTCATATCGTGCGCCATAAAACCACGCTGCCCGGTCACCAGCTCAACCGCGTCAGCAACCGAGGCCGGGTACGTTTTTTTGAATCCGGCAATCAGCGGGTCCGCGTCCGGCTTTTTTTTCTGCACGGCAGCCACGGTCGCCAGCAGCAACAGCGCCACCGCGCTCCACACAATCAAAGCGCGACGTTTATTTATCAGCTTTTTCATCCTTGATGGCTCCTCGTTCCTTCTCCAGCCGTCGGCGGGCGCGGCGGAGAAATTTCTCCAGCTCTTCTTCAGCCGGCAGATGCAGCAGATAGCTCGAAACAAAGACGCGATTGCTGAGTCCGCCGAGCGCGTATTCGACATGCGTTTCATTTTTCTCTGTACACAGAATCAGCCCGACCGGCGGATTCTCGCCTTCTTCCACCTCTTCCGCCTTCAGGTAATTCAGGATAAAAGTTCATGGCTCCGGCGTATTCGTGGCGGAAATGGCCGTTGATCAGCTCAATCGCAAAGAGGCATTTCGACCGCCGGTTGAAGAGCAGCAGGTCAATGTAATAATGCTCGTTGTCGAACGTCACCCGTCGCTGCCGGGCGATCAGACAAAAGCCCTTGCCGAGTTCCAGGAGAAAATCCTGCAAATGATCGAGCAGGGCGCGCTCCAGTTGTGATTCAGCGTAAAGTTCCTCTCAATGAAGTGCGTCCACGGCAGTTCCCGAAAAAGCGCCGCAAAATAAGCGTCATCCTGCCAGT
>CAYWDW010000409.1:0-5574 GCA_964457105.1 uncultured Heliobacteriaceae bacterium | reverse complement strand
CGCGAAATTCATCTGCCTCTATCTGGTCTCGGCCATCTGCGGCGGGCTGGCGGTTTTTCTCAGCGGCGGCGGACTGGTCGGCGCTTCGGGCGCAATTTTCGGACTGATCGGCGCGACGGCGGTGTATGGTTACAAACGGCGCGACAGTTACGGGCAGGCGCTGAAATCGGCGATGGTGCAGTGGCTGATTTACGGCGCGGTCATCAGCTTTCTGCCGGGCATCAGTTGGCAGGGGCATCTGCTGGGTCTGCTTGGCGGCGCGGGGATGGCCTGGTTTCTGAGCGGCGCTGACGAGTCGGCGCAAAGTTATCAGCGCGCAAAAATCTGGCAGATGGCGGCGGGGCTGTCGTGGCTGCTGATTATTGCCAGTTTTGTGCTGATGGCGCTGGGCCTGCGCGCGACGATGGAAACCGTGCGGATTCAGTTGCTGAGCGATCACGTCTTTCAGACCGCCTTTGACCTCAAACGCTGGAACGGGCTGAACAGGGATGAATCGGTGCAGGATTATTCCGGCATCCTGGGCGCTTCGGTCACCTCGCTGGAAATGGCGGCGACGGTGGACGCTGAAAGTGAGGCGATCAAACAGCGGATGCTCGCCGCCACGCGCGCACTCCGCGAGCAGTTGAAACAGCATCGGGATTCATCGGTCCCCCCGCCCGATCAGTCACAGATGGCAGCGTATCAGCAGGCCTTCGATGATTATTACGCCTGGCTCAAAGGCCGGGCTGCATCTCTGGGCATCCGGGTTGAAGAGTTGCACCCGGACTGGACGCTGCATCAGAACCAGCCGCAATAAGCTGGTCAGGAAAGGAGCAGGGGAGTGAGCAATCTGATTTTCGATGACGATGATTTCGATTTCGGGGCGGGCAGCGAAGAGCCTGAGTACGAAAAGTGGCGCAATTCACACCTCGAACAGCGCCGCGATTTCGTCAGTCGGCTGCCGCTGACCTCGCCGCAGGAGATCGCCGCCAAAGTCGAACAGCTTGGTTACAAGGGCCAGGACGAGCAGCGGCACGCGATGGCGCTGATGGCTTATCGCCACATCCGGCGGCTCAGGCGGTTGCACGTCGAGGGCGTGGACCGGCTGAAGCTGCCGCCGAAACAGAACACGCTGCTCGCCGGGCCGACCGGATGCGGCAAAACCTATCTGGTCGAAATTCTCTTTCAGCAGATTTTTCAGTTGCCGACCGTGATCGTTGACATCACCAGTTTCACCGAAAGCGGTTATGTCGGCGATGACGTGAAAACGATTCTGACGCGCCTGGTCAATGCGGCTGAAGGCAGCCTGCCGATGGCTGAATGCGGCGTCATCTGCCTTGACGAATTTGACAAGATCGCGGCGTCAACCAGCAACGCCCGCTTTGCCGGTGAAGGCACGACCAAAGATGTGTCGGGTTACGGCGTGCAGCGCGAATTGCTGACGATGCTGCACGGCGCCGAGGTTTTAGTGCCGATGGATTTCGGGCAGTCGCAGTTTGGCCCTCGCGCGCCGCTCGCCACACACGACATTCCGTTCATCGCCGCCGGAGCCTTTGCCGGCATGGACACGCTGCTGAAGGCCGGGCAGAAAAGCATCGGCTTTCGTGACGCAAGAAAAACCAGCGAAGGCAATGGCGCAATGATTCTTGAAGAAGTTGAATCGTTTCAGCGCTACGGTTTTCTGCCGGAACTGATGGGCCGCTTCACGCGCATCGTCAGCTTTCCGCCGCTGCCGGCTGACACGCTGCGGCGCATCCTGCGCGAAAACATCCTGCCGCAGTATGAAACCGAATTCAGCGGCGAAGGGTTGTCATTGCAAGTCACCGATGCCGCGCTCGATCACATCATCACGCGCAGCGTCAAACGCAAAACCGGCGCGCGCGGCCTGCATTCAGAACTCGCGGCGGCCATCGAACGCGCCGCCTTTGAAACCTTCGGCCTGGTCAGCAGCGCGGAAGTCAGCGTTGATCTGACCGAAGGCAAATTGAAAGCTCAGGTGGTTCGGTAAGCTGAGCCATTTCGGAAAGAAGAGAGATGACGGAACAGACGGAAATCACGGAACAGACGAAAAGAAGACCGGGCACGGCCTGCCACTTTCGTTTGTTCCGTGATTTCCGTTTGTTCCGTCATCTCTCTGTTTGTTTCTCCCCTTGCCTGTTATGAAAAGATCGCAGTTCGTCGTCACGTTTCTGATTCTGGTGGTGTTGCTGGTCACGGGTTTTGCTTCGCGGCTGCCGGTCAGCTATGGCGGCGTGCCCTGGTTTGGCTGGCTGCTGCTCGTGGGCGTGACGCTGCTGCTCGGCTTCGGGTTTGTGCTGACGGACACCGCGCGGCGGCGCGCCAGCGTTGCGGCAGCGGCAGCCCAGGCTCCGGCTGAAGATCAGCCGAAATCGGCCACGACGCTGCTGCGCGCGAGCAATGACAAGCTGCCGGAATGGGCGCGGCAGATGGCGCTGACCGATGACATCAAATATCCGCATCCGGTCATCAACGTGGCGACGTGCATCGGGTGTCACGCCTGCGTTGATGCCTGCCCGCACGACGTGCTGGCCATCGTGAACGGCAAATCAACTCCGGTCGCGGTCGAACAGTGCATGGAAGACACGAGTTGCCAGGTCGAATGCCCGACGAGTCCGAAATCCTGCATCGTCCTCAACACGACCAAAAAGATTCCCGAACGCAAGGTGCCCAAACGCGACCCGCGTTTTATGACCGACACGCCGGGCGTTTATCTGATCGGTGATGTGTCGGGCGTGCCGCTCATCAAAAACGCCATCAACGAAGGCGGCGCGGTGATTGATTACATCGTTGAGGATTTGCAGCAGGCCCGTCAGGCCGGCGCCGATTACGATGTGGCGATTATCGGCGTCGGGCCTGCCGGATTGTCAGCCGCAGCGCTCGCCCGGCAGCGCGGCCTGAACTACATCGCCATCGAACAGGATCAGGTCGTCGCCACGATTCAGCAGACCTATCCGGCGGGCAAGTATGTCTTCTTCAATCCGGCTGACAAACCCGTCACGGGCGGCATCAGCCTTGACGGCGCGGGCGCCTCGAAGGAAGCGATGATCGGTTCGTGGCTGGAGACGATGAAGCAGCATCAACTCGTCATCAATGAGTTTGAGAGCTGCAAGAGCATCAGGCCTGAGAACGGAATGTTCATTATCACGACCGAGCAGGACAAAACGAAACAGCAGGTGCAATACAAGGCGCGCCGCGTGATTCTGGCCATCGGCAATCGCGGCACTCCGGCAAAACTGCGCGTGCCAGGCGAGGAGCTGAAGATCAAAGTCACGCCGACTGAACTGACGCTGCCCGCGTCGTGTCAGCAGTGCGGCACGAGGCGCGAAGGCGGTAATCAGTTCTGTCACGAATGCGGCACGAGGTACGTCGCAAAAGCGCGCGCGCCTTACGACGATGACAAGGTCAAATACAAGCTCGCCGACCCGAATGAATTCACAGGCAAACACTGCGTCATCGTCGGCGCGGGCAATTCAGCCATCGAAGCGGCGGTGGACCTGGCCGCTTATCGTGACGCGAGCGGCACGCAGGTGGTCGGCTGGCGCGACAACGTGGTGACGCTGGTGATTCGCAGCGATTTCAAGAGCGACCTGAAACTCGGCAACAAGATGATGGCTTATCAGTGCATTGACGAAGGCCGGATCAAAGTATACTTTGGCGCGACGATCAGGGAGATCACCGCAACCGAAGTTGTGTTGATGAGCGCCCGCGAAAAAGACCCGCAGACTGCAAAGGAACTGGCCCGCTTCAAAAACGATTACGTCTTTGCGCTGATCGGCGGCGAAAAACCGACGAAGTTTCTCGAAAGCATTGGCGTGAAGATCGGATAAGGAATCAGCATGAACAAACAAAAACTCTGTCTGGTGGCAGTCCTGCTGCTGCTTGTGGCTCAAATCACCCCGGCGCAGAAAGCTGCGGCTCAGTCGAAAGCTCCGGCTAAAATGGTCGAACTGCTCGAAGCGTCGGGTTACAGCTACACGAAGGCGAATGACACGGTCTGGACGATTCCGTTCAAGGGCAAAGCGCTCACGCAGTTCAGCGTCTATGTGGCCTATTCGTCCGGCCTCGTCGTGGTTGGCTCAGTCCCGGCTGAAAAGCGGCAGTTAAAGGTCACGCCTGAGTTGCTGCACCGGCTGCTGAAATTCAACGACGATCTGGATCGCGTCAAGGTCGCCATTGATTCAGACGGCGACATCAGCGTGCGCATTGATACGAGCCTGCGCGTGCTGGACGCTGAAGAGTTCAAGGTTGTGGTTGAGCAGGTGGCGGCGGCGGCTGACGAAGTTTATGCCGGCATCAAGCCGCTTCTCATCCCGGACAAGTAAAGTACAAGGCTGCCATTGATTGCTGTCTGGCTTCGGCCTGCTGGCTGCAGGTCGCGGCTGGCGCTGACTGCCACCGGCTGGCGAAAACATCAGCGAACTGACAGTTCGCTGCACTGCAAACTGACCTATGAAAATACTGGTAATCGGTTCGGGCGGGCGCGAACACGCGCTGGTCCGGGCGCTTTCGCAGAGCCAGGACGTCACTGAAATTTTCAGCCCGGCAAACAATGCGGGCATTCTGCAACTGGCGACACAGGCCGATGTGGACGGCAGCAACCTCGCGGCGCTCGCTGATTTTGCGGCGCGTGAGAAAATTGATCTGACCGTGGTCGGGCCTGAACAGCCGCTGGTTGATGGCATCGCTGATCTGTTTGCGGCGCGCGGGCTGGCGGTCTTCGGGCCATCGCAGGCGGCGGCGCAGCTCGAAGGCAGCAAGATTTTCGCGAAGGAATTTATGACGCGGCATCGCATTCCGACGGCGCGTTACCGCGTGGTTGATGATGCCGAAACGGCGCGGGCAGTCACTGGCAGCGGTGAATTCAAATACCCGCTGGTCATCAAGGCTGACGGACTGGCCGCAGGCAAGGGCGTCGTGCTGGCCGAAACGCACAAGGAAGCGCAGCAGACCATTGAAGATTTCATGGTCGGTCGTTCGCTCGGCCAGGCCGGCACGAGGCTGCTGATTGAGGAATGTCTGACCGGGCGCGAGCTTTCTTACCTGGTCTTTGCTGATGGCAGAAATTTTTCGGCGCTGCCGGTCGCGCAGGATCACAAGCGCGTCTTCGATCAGGATCGCGGGCCGAACACGGGCGGGATGGGCGCGTTTTCGATTCCGGGACTGCTCGATCCGGCGACTGAGCAGCGCATCAGATTTGACATCGTTGAGCCGACGCTGGCCGGCGCGCAGGCTGACGGTCTGGCCTTTCGCGGGCTGCTTTATTGCGGCCTGATGCTGACTGACGCGGGGCCGCAGGTGCTGGAATACAACGTGCGCTTCGGCGATCCTGAAACTCAGGCGATTCTGCGGCGGCTCGACAGCGACCTGGCCGAAATGATGATGGCTGTGGCGCAGGGCGGGCTTGATCGCATCAGGCCGCAATGGAGCGGCGAGGCGGCGACCTGTGTGGTGATGGCTTCAGGCGGTTATCCGGGCAGTTATGAAACCGGCAAAGAGATCACCGGGCTGGCGGCGGCTGAAGAGGTTGACAGCGTGGTCGTCTTCCACGCCGGAACGAAGCCGGGACCTGATGGC
>CAYWDW010000408.1:0-5576 GCA_964457105.1 uncultured Heliobacteriaceae bacterium | reverse complement strand
CCGACTTCCGATCACTTTGGCAGCAGCGTCAGCGGCGGGGCCGCGCCCTGTTCCAGTTTCAGGCTTTTGACTGCACTGCCCTTCATTTCAAACTGCACAAAGAAACCCGCCGGTGCGCCTTCGATCTGAAAGCGTGTCGGCGTGACCGCGTTGAGCGTGTAAACCGGCTGACCTGGCACAACCGCTTTCAGTTTGCTGCCGACGATTTCAATACTGACTTCAACCGGCAATCCTTCAGCGGCGTATTTGCCTGCAAATTTTTTCAGTTCGTTTTCGCTCAGCGTCAGCCCGGCCACGGGTTCGGCCTTGTCAGGCGCGCGTTTGAAATCGCCGAGCGCGTCAACTTTGACTTCGGCCACCTGCCCCTGCGGATTGAGCGTAAAGCTGAGCATTCCCTTGCCGAGCATGCGATTGCGCCATTTCGCCTGAAAGGTGTCGTAATGCCAGTGCTCCAGGTCGCCCGCGAAAGTCTGGCCATACCGCGCCACCAGGTGCCCATCTTCAACGGTCAGTTTCAGGTCGCCGTACATTTCGTTCTGATAAGTGCCCGCATATTTGTCGAGCGCCAGCGAGGGCCGCGTGTCCTTTGCCCGGCCTTCAATCTGCTTCTTTTCGGCCTCTTTGCCCTGTGCCTCAAACGCCTTCATGGTTTTGAGAAGCTGTGCGCTCCAGTCCTTTGGCGGCTGCCTGAGAAAGGCGTCAATGATGCGGTATTCGAGCGCCTCGCGCAGGCTTGAGCCGTTCATATTCGTCAGAATCACCAGCCCGAATTTTTCTTCCGGCACCATCGAAACCAGCGCGCTCATGCCGTCAATGTTGCCGCCATGTTCGACGATCTTGCGCCCGTGATAATCGTGCAGAAACCAGCCCAGCCCATAAGCGAAGAAATGCGCGTCCTGCGCCATCAGATTCATCGGCGGTTCGTTGTTGATGATCGTGTGCGGCTTGTGCATCTCTTTGACCGCGCCGGAACTGATCAGCCTTTTGCCTTCGTAACTGCCTTCGCCAAGCTGCAACCGCACCCACTGCGCCATGTCCATGACGCTGGAGTTGATCGAACCGGCTGGCGCAATGTTGTCAATGTTGCGCCAGGGGATGGCCTGCACCTTGTCATCAATCCTCGCGTGCGGCACGGCCACGTTGCTCTGGCTTTTCAGAGCGCTGATGCTCGTGCTGCTTTCCTTCATACCAAGTGGCGTAAAAATGCGTGCCTTGATGAAATCGTCCCAGCTTTGCCCGCTGACGGCGGCGACGACCTGACCGGCAGTGAGGTACATAATGTTCTGGTAGCCGAAATGGCTGCGAAAGCTCCACGATGGTTTCAGGAAGCGAACGCGCCGGATGATTTCATCGCGCTCAAGCGATGAGCCGTACCAGAGCAGGTCGCCGCGTTCGAGGCCGCTGCGATGACACAGCAGATCACGCAAGGTCATCTGCTGCGAAGCGTAGGCATCGTAAAGTTCAAAGCCCGCCAGGTATCTGGTCACCGGGTCGTCCCATTTCACTTTGGCGTCATCAACCAGCATCGCCATGGCCGCCGCCGTGAAAGCCTTGGATGAGGAGCCGATGGCAAACAGCGTGCGCTCGGTGACGGGATCAGGCTTGCCGAGTTCACGCACGCCGTAGCCTTTGGCGAAAATGATTTTGTCGTCTTTGACAATGGCAATCGCCGCGCCCGGCACCTCCCAGTCTTTCAATGCTTTGTTGACGTAATCATCAAAACCCGGCAGCGGCGCGTCCTGCGCAAACGCAGCAACAGCGCCAGACCACAGCAACGCCAGCAGGCAGACAACCTGAAGACAACGGAATGATTTCATGATTTGTTCTCCGTGTTGAAGATCGGACAGCCGGGCAGCAATGATTCACGGCTGCTGGTGGCTCGTCTGTTCCGGTTTTACTCCGGCTGATGGCCTGGCCCGTAAAGCACCTGGCCGGGGCGCGCTCCGGTATGTTTGCCGTGATCAATCACGACCTGCCCGTTGACCAGCACGTAATCAATGCCGTCGGGATAGAGCAGCGGCTGTTCATAGGTGGCGCGATCCTGAATCCGGTCGTAATCGAAGATCACGACATCGGCCTGAAAGCCTTCAGCAATCAGCCCGCGCCGCGCGAGGCGCATTCTCGTCGCGGGCCACGAAGTCATTTTGCGAATCGCTTCTTCCAGCGTCAGCACTTTTCGTTCGCGCACATAACGCGCAATCAGGCGCGGGAAGTTGCCGTAACTGCGCGGGTGCGGCAGGCCCAGTTCATCCTGCTCACCGGCTTTCAGCGCGGCTCCGGCATCGCTGCCGATGCTGGTCCACGCAAAGCGCAGGGCCGTTTCAATATCCTGCTCGCTCATCATGTGATAGATGGCCATGACGCGCCCCTGCCCCTGCGCGACCAGATCAAAGGCGGCATCGGCAGGTTCTTTGTTCCACTCCTTTGCAATCTGCGTCATCGTTTTGCCGTTGAAGCGGGCATTGTCGCGGTTGCGCGCATTGACCATCACCACGCCGTCCCAGCCGCCTGCGGCCTCAATGATGTTCCACCAGCCGGGCGAGCCGGTTTTGATCTCGGCCTTCAGGCGCGTTCGCGTGGCCGGATCGTTCAGCCGCCTGAGCAATGCTTCGCGCCCGCCTTCAAAGGCCCACGATGGAATCGTCGCTTCAAGGCCCGTGCCCCCGGCGGTGTAAAGATAGAGGTCCGCCGCGACATCAACGTTGCGCGCCCGCGCCTGTTCAATCAGCGCGCCGACTTCGCGCATCAGCTTTCCCCAGCCCGGCTGCCACGCGGCCTTGAGGTGAAAGACTTCAACCGGCAGACCGCCGCGTTCGCCGATGGCGATGGCTTCGGCTACTGCGTCGAGCAGTTCACGGCCTTCGCCGCGAATGTGGCTGGCATAGATGCCGCCGGACCGGCCCGCAATTTTCGCCATCTCGACCAGTTCATTCGTCGTGGCATAACTGCTCGGCGGATAGATCAGCGCGGTGGTCAGGCCCAGGGCGCCGTGGCGCATCGCGGTTTCGACAATCGCGCCCATCTTCGCCAGTTCGTCAGCATTCGGTGTGCGGGCCGACATTCCCAGCACGGCGACGCGCGCCTGCGTTTCGCTGAAGTAGCTGCCGAAGTTGATGCTGATGCCGTTCTTTGCCAGGCCGGCAAAGTATTCAGGAATCCTGTCGGCTGAAACGGGAAAGCCGCCTTCGCCGCCAATCGCCGTCGTGACGCCCATCCGCAGCTTGTTTTCAGCGAGGCCGTGGCGCGGCAGCACCGAGCCGGACTGATCCATCATGTCAATCCAGCCGGGCGAAACGTAACGGCCCTTTGCATCCAGTTCCTGGCGACCGCGCCCGGTGACGCGCCCAATCCTGACGAAGCGGCCTTTGTCAATCGCCACATCAGCCAGAATCCAGGGATTGCCTGCGCCATCAAGGACGCGCCCATGGCGAATGACCACGTCATACTGCGGCTCGGTGGTCTGCCCGCGCAGCGTCGTCACACCGAGCGACAGCGAAAAGACCAGGAGCAGCAGAAGCTGCACGGGACGATGAATGATTTTCATGAGTTTCAGAATAGTCAGCGCCAGTTACAGCGTAGCAGGAAAACCGGAACCGGATCTGATCTCGCTGATCTGTGCCGCGTGACGGCGTTCGTGCAGGCCGATAAAGAGAAACCATTGATACAGATTCAGCTCGCCCAGGACCGGATGCGGCCATTTCATCAGACTCAGATCGTACGGCCCAAGTTGTTCAGCCGCCGCGACAGTGTTTTCACGCACGGCCTGCAACCGCGTCAGCGCCGCTTCGCCCGTCATCGTTGACAACGGACGAACACGTTCAGGCGCGGCGATCTTCTGTTCACGGTCCAGCAGCGCCTGGCTGTAAGGACTGATCGCTTCAGTCACCGATTCAGCAGGCGACGGGTCAGCCGGCGCGCCGTTTTCAGCAGCCTTTTTCAGCATAATGCCAAACAGCTTCTGACTGGACTCTTCAACCAGCGCCAGGTGATGCAACACGTCAGCGATGGACCAATGCCCGGCGGCGGGCTGATAAGCAAACTGCGTTTCGTTCAATCCGGCCACCGCCGCGAGCAATTCCGCGCGGTCCTGATTGAGCGTATCAACAATTCCCTGCATCTTTTTCGTCAGCATCGTTCATCATCCCCCCTGATTCAGACTGGTTGGCCATGGCGTGGACAGTACGCGAGCGTCAGCGAGCGCCCCCCGGCACGACGGACCGGGCGCGCGCTGACGCTCGCGTACTGGATCCTCCACGACATTGGACATTGATCTATCTGTGACAAGCCGGTGAGCTTGTCGCTGAATTTGTGCCAGCCCCTTCGGCTGATTATTTCCCGGCAGGCCTGGCGTCTCTGCCGAGCGCGATGCCGAGCCAGCCGCCGACAACCCCGGCCAGAAAGTATATGAAGCCGACCAGCACGATCACAAATTTCGGCGCGGCGCACCAGTAAGCAATCACCGGCCAGCCCGGCCACAGCGAGCCGGAAAGCTGGCTGAGCAGCGCGAAATTTTCAATCGCGTCAAGCCCCGCCGCCACAAACTGCGCCCAGGCCAGCAGCGTTCCGGCCAGCACCGTCTGCACGCCCAGCCAGCGCAACCACTGCGTCGCCAGCACACAGGCCACCGCCAGACAACTCGAATAACAGAGCAGGAACAGATAATCGAGCCGCAGATTACTGAAAGCCGCTTCGATCAGCCCGGCCTGCCTCCACGATTCAATGATCCGCGCGGCAGTCGCCTGATTGCCGGCCAGCTCAAAGGCCACGATGCCTCTGACTTCGCTTTTCAGCACCGTGACTGTCACTTCATCCGTCGCCAGTAACCGTCCGCTCTTACTCATTTCAAACATCACGACCAGCGTCAACAGCAGCAGCGTCACGTAAAGCAGGCAGTATCGGCTTTCAGGGATGCGATTGAACGGAGGTCTGATCATTTCCGTTACTGCCTGGGCGGCGGCGGCAGCGTCGTCCCGCGCGGGCGATTATAGGGCGAATCACTTTTCCAGGCAGGCATCGCATCCTGATTCGCAATGCGCCACCCGGTCATCAGGCCGATGGCGGTCAGCTTCTGCACGCCTGCCCAGTTCCAGTCAGGCTGCACTGTGTCTCCGGCCATGTGATAAGTCGTCGTCAGCCATTTCATCGCGCGGCCCATCGTTTCAGTCGGATTCCCTGCCGGCCCGCCGATCAGATACAGCGACGGAATCCCGCGCTTGAAAAAGACGTAGTTGTCCGAACGGTAAAAGAATCCTTCCTCCGGCGCGGCATCGGGAATGATTGTGACCTTGTGTGCCGCCGCCACGTCCTTGATCAGTTCGTGCAAATTTGAATGGACATAACCGAGGTCAATCAGAAAACCGAGCGGCCCCCAGGCGTCAGTGCCGATGCCGTCATAATTGATGTTGGCGGCCACCTTTTCCAGCGGCCAGGTCGGATGTTTCACCCAGTATTCAGCGCCGAGCAGGCCGTATTCTTCGCCCGTCAGCGCAATGAACACGACCGAACGGCGCGGCTTCGGTTTCATCTTCGCCATCACTTCGGCAATCGCGACGAGTTTCGCGGCGCCAAGCGCGTTG
>CAYWDW010000407.1:0-5577 GCA_964457105.1 uncultured Heliobacteriaceae bacterium | reverse complement strand
TCTTCCGCTTAACTTAATGCCATTGAGCTAAAGCTGGAACTCCAAACACCGTCGCGCAACAAAGCTGTCTTCAATCCCTCACAGCACATCGGCAAACGCCTTTTTCGTCCGCACAAACCACCAGTACCCGAACGTAAAACAGACGACCGCAAAGGCCAGCGTGTAACCAAGTCCGGCCCAGTCCGGCAGGCGACCTTCAAGCAGAATGCGGCGGTAGCTGCGAATAAGCGGAGCCATCGGGTTCAGATTCACCAGCCAGCGGTACTGATGCGGAATGATGTTTTCGGGATAAAAGATCGGCGTCAGATACATCCACGCCATCAGCAGGAGTTGATTGAACTGCGGCAGATCGCGGATGAAGACGCCCAGGCTCGCCATCAGCCAGCCCAGACCCACCGTCGCGAGCAGTTGCGGCAGCAGCAGCACGGGCAGCAGCAGGGCCGTCGGATGAAAGGCCCGCTCGAAAACCAGTTCAGCCACGAGCAGCACGAGGGTGCCCAGTAACTGCTGCACCAGCGCCGCCAGCGCCACATTCACCGGCAGCGCTTCAACCGGAAAGACCACCCGCTTGACCAGATTGACGTTTTCGTGAATCGAACTCGTCGCCCGCTGCACGCCTTCGCTGAAGGCAATCCACGGCAGCAGCCCGCAGAACAGGTAAACGGCAAAACTCAGATGCCCGCCTTCATTGCCGAAACGCGCATTGAAGATGCCCGAAAAGATGATCGTAAAAATAACGATCATCACCGCCGGCGTAATCACCGCCCACGCCACGCCCATGACCGATCCCTTGTAGCGGCTCGTCAGTTCGCGCTGCACCATTGCACGAATCAGCCCGCGATGCAGGCTGACAAGCTGCGCGGCGGGCCGCCACAACGGGATTTTTTCGCTGGCCTGGTAATTCAGAGTCATAACCGGTCGGCGCAGGCTTCACGCCTGGCGCGTCACTCAGCGATCTTCCTTGTATTGCAGAATCAGGCCGTCAGCGCCGACCGCCCAGATTTGTTTCTTTTTGACGAACAGGCCGTACAGATTGGCTTTCGTGCCGCTCTCCTGTTCGACCCACGTCTGACCGCCATCGCCGGTGCGCAGGATGCGGCCCTTCCAGCCAATGATCCAGCCGTTCTTGTCGTCCTTGAACCCGACACTCAGTAAATCCTCGCGGGCCGGAATCGTGATGTTTTCCCAGGTTATTCCGCCATTGGTCGTGCGCAGAATCGTGCCTTTTTCACCAACCACCCAGGCGCGATCTTTGCCGCGCGCTTCGATGTGGTACAGATGGCCTTCGGTAAAGCTGCGCTGCTTTTCCCACGTGCGGCCACCGTCGCCGGTAAACAGAATCGTGCCTTTGCCGCCGACAACCCAGCCGGTTTTGTCGTTGACGAAGCGCACGTGAACGAGTTCTTCGCGCGTGCCGCTTTCCAGCGGCTGCCAGGTTTTGCCGCCATCATCAGTGCGCAGAATGCGGCCCTCAGTGCCGACGACCCAGCCTTTTTTCTTGTCAGGAAACGACAGGCTGTAAAGTTCGGGCGCTTCGCTCTGCCTGGCCTGGGGCGACACGGGAAGCTGATAGAGCGCTTCCCACGTTTCACCGCCGTTGGTGGTGTGCAGGATGCGCGCGCCGCCAGCAACCAGCCAGCCTTCTTCCTTGTTGCGAAAGTAAACATCGCTCAGGCTGGTTTTGACACTGGCGTTCTGCGGCTCCCACGTCTGTCCGCCATCGAGCGTGGCGCGAATCAGCCCCTGGTCGCCAATCAGCCAGCCGCGTTCCTTGTTGTTAAAAAAGATGCCGTTCAGATCGCACCTTGCATTTTCGCATTTCGCTTCAATGTGCTGCGCCACGCTCCACTGTGCCTGCACGCGATTATGGTGACACAGCAGCGTGAGGCATGTCATGACGGCAATGATGCTGAATTTAGTGGACAGTAAATTCATCTTTCCCTTCCCTGCTTTCCGGCAGATCGTTTCATTGATTCGGGTGTGGCCGCCGCAGCGCATCACGCAGACTGCGACGCAGCCGTTCCTGTTCTTCCTGCAACTGAGCAGCGGGGGGCGGACGGCGAAAGTTGTAACGCACCAGCGCCCGCAATGAAACCGGGCGGCCTTCGCGCTCCGCCGGTTTGAAGCGCAACTGGCGCACCGTCGCCAGGGCTGATTCATCAAGCCCGAACCCTGCCCAGCGCGTCACCTCGGCCTCACCCACCCGTCCGTCCTCACGAAAAACAACTTCGAGTTCGACGGTGGCCGTGATGGCCAGCGACTCGGCGGCTTCAGTGTACGCAGGTCTGAGGCGCTGGTAAAAGATCGGCTGGGCAATTTCTTTTGCGCCCGGTTCGTTGTCAAAAACTTCAATCACCTGGGCCGGAGGCAAAGTGACGACGACGCTTTCGGCCTGATGCTGACTGGCCGCCTGGCTGATCGCGGCGGCGCTTTTCTGCCACGACGGCCCAAGCTGTGCGGCAAGCTGTCCGCGCGCAGTCTGTTCATCTGCGGCTCTGGTGCGCATGAAATCAAACAGCAGCAGTCGCCCGCTGCGGGTTTCGACCGTAAAAATTCCGGCGATGCCTTCGTAGTAAAATTCTTCAGCCGACAGCGTGCGCCGCAGCACCTGCGCCGTGCCGAGCAGGTAATAATCACAGCCAATCGCCATGCCGAACGAACGCGCTTCTTCGCGGCTCAGGTTCAGGCTGCCCGTGTAACCGGCCCCGCGCCAGGCCGCCCGCGCAAGGTCCGCATCAACAGGCGCAAAGTCACGCGCCGCCATCTGCCGCAACAGCGCCGCCGCCTGCAAATCGTCGCCGCTGAAATCAGCCACCGCCACGCGCACCGGCTCCTGCGCGAAGGCGACCGCGCACAACAGCAGCCAGCCCGGCAATAACCACCGCGCCAGCATTGTTCCCTGGGCCTTGTTCATAGCTGAATCGCGGCAATCTGAGCAGCCGCTTCTGCCGGAAAGAAGATGCGATAGATTTCGTAACCCTGCATACTGCGAATCACGCTCGAAACTTCGGCAATATCGCAGATGGTCGGATCAGCCACGCTGCGCTCAACGTAGAGGCGCGACTTTCCTTCAGTGCGGTAATAGCTGTAATACGGCGTATCAGCAGCGCGATCTTCAACCAGATAGTAATTCGGATCGTACCCGGCAGCCGCCACCGCTGCCCGCGCCGCAGCAATGAATCCGGCTCGTTCGGCTTCCGGCAGATCAAGATCCAGCGCCTTGAACAGACGGCGCTGAATGAAGCGTTCGGCCATCTCGCTGAGAATCGCGTCGCGCTCCCACATCCACTGCTTGATGTGAAACATGACTTCGTGATCGTCGAAGTTCAGATAATCCGACGTCGTCAGCGGCCTGCCGGTCAGCACTTTTTCAGTGCCGGTGTCCGCCACCAGAAAATGTAGTTGCCCGGCGCGCAGCAGTTCGACCGCGCGACGCAGAATGTTGAGCAGAACGGCTTCAGCCGACCGCAGCGAGCGGTGAAAGTAAACCTGGCGGAACATATAAAACCGCGCCTGCAAATATTCCTCGACGGCATACATGCCTCTGGCCGACACATAAATCCGGTCGTTGACCTCGTCAATTTCCAGCGCGTGCAGAATCCATTCAAGATCGTAGTTGCCGTATTTTGCGCCGGTCATCAGGCTGTCGCGCAGCAGGTAATCGAGCCGGTCAGCATCAAGCTGCGATGAGACAAGCTGACCGATAAAGGACGGCTGATAGCGATGCTCGATGGCCGCAATGACTTTGTCCGGCAGCGCTGAATCGTAAGCGCGCAGGCAGCGATGCACGACTGTCGCCGGATCAGCAATGATGCGCGTCGTCCACTGTTCGTGATTCTGCCGCAGCACCTTTTCAATGACGTGCGAAAACGGCCCGTGCCCGATGTCGTGCAGCAGCGAAGCGGTGCGCCCGACCAGCCGCGCTTCGGCGCTGATCGGATACTTTTCGCTGAGGTGATTGAGAATCCGCGTCATCACCTGCATCACGCCCAGCGAATGCGTAAAGCGCGAATGCTCAGCGCCCTGGTAAGTGTAGAGCGCGAGGCCAAGCTGCCTGATGTAACGCAGCCGCTGAAACTCCGGCGCATCAATCAGCGTCACCAGCAGCGCATCATCAGCCCGCCCTTCATCCAGCGTAATGATGTTGTGGACCGGATCGCGGTAAAGACGTTCCATAAAAGTAAAATCAAAAGGCACAAGGCAAAGGGCAAAAGGCAAAAGTGAAATCAAAAGAATGAAAACCAACCAGCCGGGTTCGTGCTGAACTTTTGCCTTTTGCCCTTTGCCTTGTGCCTTTTGATTTCCGGCTACACGGTTTGCAGCAATCGGGTCATCAGGGCCGCGCGTCGGGGGAGGTCAGCGAGAATGATATGTTCGTGTTCAGCGTGTGCGCCAGCGCCGTCCACGCCCAGCCCGTCAAGCGTCGGCACGCCCAGGGCAGCGGTGAAATTGCCGTCCGAGCCGCCACCGACGCTGCCTTCGTACAATTCAAAGCCGATCTCAGCCGCCAGTTGCCGGGCCTGTTCGTACAATGCGGCGTTGCCTTCAGAGCGAATCATCGGCGGGCGATTGATCCCGCCCGTGATGGTCAGTTGCGCGCCTTCGATGACCGGCTGCAACGATTTGACGTATTCATCAATTCGCTGCCCTTCTTCCATCCTCCAGAAACGCATATCAATCTTTGCCATCGCTGCTGCCGGAATAACGTTGGAAGTGGTGCCGCCGCTGATGACGCCGACATTGATCGTGGTGCCGCTTTCGTAATCGTTGAGTGCGTTCAGTCGCAACGTCTGATGCGCCAGTTCAACGATGGCATTGATGCCCTTGCGCGGATCAAGCCCCGCGTGCGCGGCCCGCCCCGCCGCGTGAATCGTAAAGCCGCCGACGCCCTTGCGCGCGGTCTTGACGATGCCGCCCGGAATCGGCGGTTCCAGCACGAGCGCGGCAGCCGATCTGCGGGCTTCTTCTTCAATCAGGTGGCGCGAGGTCTGGCTGCCGATCTCTTCATCGCAGGTCAGCAGCAGCGTCACTTCACGCCGCGTGGTTAGTTTCAAGTCAGCGATGGCGCGCAAAGCTTCAATCACTACCGCCACGCCCGATTTCATATCAAAGATGCCGGGGCCGTGCGCCGTGCCTTCGTCAGTCACGCGAAAGGGCAGCCGCGCGAGCGTCCCGACCGGCCACACCGTATCGAGATGGCCGATGACCAGTAACTGCTGATCGGCAGCAGCAGCGGCGCTTTCCGCGTTGAAATTGAATCTGGCGCGCAGGTGCGAGCCGTAAGCAGGACTGGCGATCAGTTCAATCGTGCGGGCGAGCGGCTGCAGCAGTTGCGCTGTAAAGCGCGCGATTTCGTCCAGTCGCGCGGCTTCGCGCGACGTGGTTTCGCGCTCGACGAGCTGGCGAATCAGCGCAATGATCGTTTCCTGGCGGGTGCTGAAATGCTGTTCGAGTCCGGGCATAGACAGAAGTGCGGGCGAGTTGGCGTGAAGGACCACTGAAAGAGCGCCACAGGCCGATAAACTCTGGCTTCGGCGTCACTTCACCTGTAATCAGCGTTTGACAACGAACTTGAAT
>CAYWDW010000406.1:0-5609 GCA_964457105.1 uncultured Heliobacteriaceae bacterium | reverse complement strand
CCCCCGCCTGCGCCGTCGCCGTCAGCAAGCCGTCGGTCTCGCCCGTTTCAGGATCGGTCTGCTCAAGATCGGTGAACGGAAAAATGTCGGTCGGATAAAAGAAGGTCGAGAAAGGCGAAGCGTCACGCGAGGCTTCGGCAAAGCGATGATTGAAGCTGCCCCGGCCCGCGCCCGCGACGTGCGCATCAATGCCATCGAACACCTGCCGGCCTTTTTCGTCGGCATTGAAGCCCTGATAAAGAAAGTGCCGCAGAAACCGCCCCGATTGCGAAATGCCGAAACCCAGCGCGCGTCTGACTGAAACCACTTCGTTGCGTTCGTACTTGAAATGTGAAACCAGGTCGCGCACCGCCGCGAGGCCGAGGCCGACGACGTGCGGGTTCTGCGTGCGGTAAACGATTTCGTAAATCCGGCCCGGCTCGAACCCGTTTTTCAGATAGATGAAATTCGGATCGGTCGTGACTTTGCCATCAATCAATCGCCCGAACTGCCAGTCACGACGCGGAATTGTCTGCCGTGCGCCGGTCACGCCGTCGCGCACCGTCAGTTTGTCTTCAGCATTATTCAGCTCAAGCGGCGGTTGCGCCGGCTGTCCGCGATGACCGAGCGAGGTGTCATCGGCTTTGGCGGAAAAGACGAAATCAGACCGCACCCAGCCGGTCAGCGCTGCGCCCCGCTCAGTGGCGACGGGCGCAGCAAGCCGCAGCAGATCGGCCTCATCCGACACATCGAATTGCCATCCGACCCAGACCAGCGTGAAGCCCTGCCGCATCAGAAACCCGTCGCCGTATTCGGCGTCAGGCGCAGTGCGCGGGCCGCGCGCGTGATTGAAAAATCGCACCATCGCGCGCCCGCCGCGATTCGGGATTTCAAAGAGCGCCGCGCCGTTGCCGCGATTCGCGTCTTTCGGCCTGAGGATATAAAGATCAGCCGAGAACTCAACCAGCCCCGCCGCATTGCGCGGAGCCAGATTGAGATCAATGATCACCTTGTTGCGCGGGTTGTGCGGATCAACGGCGAAATAAACCCTGCCCGTCAGCTTTTCGTAAGCTCCGGCCAGGCCGAACTCCCTGCCGCTGAGTACGTCAGCGCGGGAAGTGATTTCAATGCGGGTGACGTGCGCTTCGGCGGTGATGACGATCAGCGAAAACGCCAGCGCAGACAGCAGGCGGGGCAGGAGAGGTTTCATTTGCCGGGTTTCCTTTTCTTCGGACTTCCTTGCTGTTTTGTTTTCGGAGCGCGCCGGGCGCGAAACCCGGAACTGTCTCCGCCGAGAAAACTGATTTCACCTTCAGCTTCGTCTTTGCTCGTGAGTTCAATCCAGCCGTGCCCGGAAGCCGCGTCCATCTCATCATTGCCTTCCCAGTCGAAGTCAATCCGCTCGCCGCCCGCGTCTTCAGTGGTGATGCGAATCTGCCCGCGAACCAGGCCGAACTGAAATTCGCTGCTGCCGGTTGAACTGAGCCGGAGGTAAGCCTGCACTTCCATGTTGCAGTACTCCTCATCCCACTCATCCATTTCGTCAATGTGCCACGTGCCTTTGAGTTTCATATTGAAATCGAGACGAGCCGTTTTGCTGCCAGTCGGAGGCTGGATTACCAGGTCTCCATTGCGGCTGCGTTCAATGCGCAGATCAGGATGCTGCTGACAGAACTCAAAGAATTCTGCATCAGTCAGGCGCAGTGTATTCGAGTGTCGGGGGCCGCAGCGTTTCTCTTACAGAAAAAGCCAAAGAAAGCCCCCGACTTTAGTTCTTGTCGTTACCCAGGCTTTTGCGCGAAACGGCTCTTCACATTTTCAGCCCGCGAAGGCGGGCGGCAGAGTGTGGCCCTTCAAGCAATGTCTGTCGCCCACTTCGTGGGCTGGCAAATCAATGTGGCACCCGACCTGGGGTTCCGGCTGACGCCTTCACCCCAGGCTTTACTCTGACACCTGCTCCGCAGGCTGAAATCCACGTACCGCATTTTGTGAAAATGTGGGTCATGACAAGGCTTGATGCTGCCGCCCGCGTTCGCGGGCTGAAATCGTGCAAAAGTCTGGGTAATGACAAGCTTTTCAGACCGGGCTGAGATTCACTGTAGCAGGCGGCAGGCCCGCATCGGCTGACCTGCCGCCACGCTGTTTATTTCGGGAAGATGATGTTGCGACCGTTCTGCGGCGTGCTTTCATACGGGAAGACCTTATTGAAGCCCATCTCGTTTCCGTCCACGCCGTCCACGCTCGTGAAACCGAGCGGATTGACTTTCAGCGCCGCCGGATTGCGCAGATCGCTCGTCAGTGCAATGACGGCGATGTCCAGCACGTCGTCGCCAAAACGCCGTCCGTTCGGCCAGCCGCCAGGCACATAGAATTTATTCGGATCAGCGCCGATCAGATTGCCAGGCAGCCGGAAGGGATGACCCGCCGTTGGGCTTTCCAGCACATCGCCGCCGAAGATGCTCAGCCGTGAAAAGCCCGGATCGTCGGGATTCTGCGCATCGTTCGGGCCGTTGCCGGCGAAGCGCACGGCATTAGTCGAAAGATCAACCTTGATCAGATCGGGAATGTAAATCGCGGCGATGTCGGTGCGGCCCTGGTCAATCGCCACCGTCTGCCCGCCCGCGACGAGCAGATTGATCAGCGTGGCGAGTTCAGGATTTTCAGCATACTTGCGGAAAAGCTGAGAGTCAGTGACGGGACTCGTGCGGCCATACTGATCCTTGTCGGCCAGGGCGATCAGGCCTTCATTGAAAAGCGGATTGCCCTGGCGCGCGACCTGCACCCACTGCGGACGATTTCTGAATATGTCAATCAGCCCGCCTCTGCCGGTTGATCTGATGACAGGTTGCGACAACCGGCTCGTCGTCGCGTAAACACCGGCTGTCTGCTGATCGCCGCCGAGTTCATTGAGCGGAATGACGAGCGCCATCAGATGCAGATTGAATCCGCCCTGCGAATCCTTGCCGGGATTGCGCAGTTTGAGCAGATCGAAGACCGATTGCACATCGGCATAAAAACCATCGTCGCGCTGACCGGCGAATGAAACATAACCATCGCGCAGATTTGTGATCGCCTGTCTGGTGTAGCGGTCCAGTTCGGCTTCGGTCGCCACGCCTTTGCGCGCCAGGTTTTCGCCGTTGTTATTCTGATTGTAAAACGGCGTCGCGTTGCCCTGATTGTTGGGCGGAACCAGGCCGGCGCCGAGGATCGTGGCAAGGCCGCTGCGGTTGTCAATCTTCGTGACGGTATAAGTCTGCGTCAGATTCTGCGCCGCATCGTCAATGTCGTTGACGACGCCGAGGTAAGATTGCAGCAGCGTCTGCTCGTTTTTGAATCTGGTTTTGAACTCGAAGCGATAGGTCAGCGTGCCGAACCCGCGCGCGACGTCATGGCCGAGCGCGACGTGAATTTCGTAACGCACGTTGTCATCGAAGTTGTATTTATTGGGGCCGACGCCAGGATTTTCGTGCGGGTAAACGCCGAGCGCGACGACCAGCGATTTCCGACTGCCGTCCTGATCCACAAAGGCGTACACGTCAGTCGTGTTGGCCGACGGATCGCGCGTGATCAGCGGCGCGTCCATATGACTTGAAGCGAAGACCGAAGCTGGCGCGAGCGCAAGCAGGGCGATCAGCGCGAACGTCAGGCCGTGCCTGAATCTGCGTAACGTTTTCTGCATGTTGTTTTCTCCTTTTGGTTGTTGTGATTGTTCAGCCGATTTGTGCCGACTGATTCGTTGTGACGGTACGGGGAGCGGTAGCGACCTGGCGTCATAGAGAAGATCGCTTTCACAAAGACCAGGTCGCTACCGCTCCCCGTACCGTACCGTCGCTTTTAACTGATTGAGCTGAGCCTGTTCACCTGGCATCAGCATCTGCCGCATCGCCAGGGCGCTTGTCAGGTAACGCCGCGAGAGTTTTGTTTCACCGGCTCTGGCCGCGATGATGGCCGCGTGCTGAAAGAGCCGCGCGTCAACGACGCCTGTTTTCAGCGCGCGCTGCATCGTCGTCCAGGCCGCTGTGATGTTGCCCGAAGCGCACTGCGCCCAGGCGAGCGCGTCGAGCGTCAGGGCATCGGCGCGCTCGTTCATTTCTGCCTGAGCGAGTTTCAGGGCTTGTTCCGGCTGCTCGCCGCGGGTGGCCAGAAAGAGCGACAACGTCCGCGCATCGCTCTGTCCGCCGCTCGCGGTCAGTCTGGATTCGACTGCGGCGGCTTCTTTCTCGCGCCCTGCTGCGCGCAGCGATTCAGCCAGCCACCACAGGTATTCGGGCAGCGCGTTCGCCTTCGCCGCCGGTTCGAGCGCAGCGATGGCTTCAGTATTTTTTCCTTCAGCGAGCAGCAGCCGCCCGCGCACGAGCAACGCCGGAGCGTAAGCGGGTTGCGCCGTCAGCGCAGTCGAGATGGCGGTATGAGCCTGCTTTGTGTGACCAGCCTGAAATTCGTAAAGCGCGAGTCTCGTCCACGCCCAGGCGGCGACTTCGCCATCGCGCGGGCTGTAAGCATTCGCGGCCATCCGCATCATTTCGCCTGCGCCTGCCAGATCGCCGCCGAGCCAGCGCAGGTGCGCCGCGCGACTGAAAGCCTGCGGGCCGGGCTTCAGATCCATCATTCGCTGACAGGCGCTGATCGCTTCATCAATCCGGCCCTGTTCCATCAGCGCGTCGCTGAGCAGTCCGTAATCGAAGGCCAGACCGCGTTTTTCCGTCAGCTCGCGGGCGAGGGTTTCGGCTTCGCTGAAACGATGCAGGTTGTGCAGCGCGTGACCGCGCAGCAGCAGCGCGGCAAATCGGTGTTCGCTGCTCCGCGCTTCCAGACAGCGCGCGCACTGTTCGGCGAGTTTGTAATATCCGGCGTCGTAACTGAGCCGCGCCTTTTCAATGAACGCCCAGCCGAGCCGTTCAAGTTTTGCGTGCGGCGTCGTGCCGGAGCGCGCGTCCTGTTGCAACCGCGCAAGCTCGCGGTCAGTCGGAGTGCCGCCAGGGGGAGCGGCCAGCGCGATCTCACAGGGTGATAATTCGGGTGCGGGCCGGTTAGCGCTCGCCGGACGGCAGGCCGCTGCGGCAAGCAGCAGCATTGAAATCAGAGCAGGCAGGCAGAGTTTCAGATGATTCATAAAAGCGCCTCTGTATTTCAGCTCCCTTCTTCAGGGTCCGGGTCAGGCTGCGCGGGTCGGCTCTCGCGCTGAATGGCAGCGATGAACCTTTCGACTTCAGACAGGCTGTGAACACGCCGATGCGCGCCCGTCTGAATGTGCGTGACCTCGAAGACATCGCCGATCCCGGCTTCGGGTTCGGGCGGCTCAGCGCGGATGCACCAGCACCGGATCAGAAAGGAGCAGTAAGTCTTCATCTGGTTTCCCCACAAAATTGCGCTGTCGGCGGTTGTGAACTGTTCACTTCAGCCTGACTGACAGGGGCGAGCCTACGCGGCGATGCTCCCCGGAACTTCCGCCCGCGCTCTTTTTTTGCTCGGCGTCGGCTCCTTTCTCGCTCCCCGCTGGCTCCTCGCCGCGTTGCCGTTGTGTGGCAATGGTTTGAGCCAGGAAAAAAGTGCAGGCGGATCGGCGCGCGCCCTTGGTTTCTACAAG
Organism: uncultured Heliobacteriaceae bacterium; assembly: GCA_964457105.1. Lineage (GTDB taxonomy): Bacteria > Acidobacteriota > Blastocatellia > RBC074 > RBC074 > DASRDU01. Next base: position 43 of record CAYWDW010000406.1, on the reverse strand, counting down.
CATCGGAGCGCGGGCAGCCTGCCCGCTCCTGGGCTGGCACAGC
>CAYWDW010000405.1:0-5628 GCA_964457105.1 uncultured Heliobacteriaceae bacterium | reverse complement strand
TGTCCCAGGGTCTGCCCACATTGCTTTGCAGAAACTTCAACAGCGGGCCGAGAACATCCGTGAATGATTTTGTGCCCCGGCCTTTTGAAGCGGGCAGCCGGTTCGGATAATCATCATATTCCTGATCAGGATCGAATCGCCGGAGATGCAAGCCGGTCTTTTCACTCGGATCAGCGTGACCGCGACGCGGACGTTCGATCACGACTTTTGACATATCGCTTCGCATACAGTTTCTTCTTTTCAGCCAGAATGCAGAACTTCATTGAAAAAGTCTTCCTTGTTCATACCTGCGAGATTGAATCCATCACGGGGCGCTGCCACTCTGATGTGCCTTAAGCTTCTGTGACATCTGTGGCAGCTATCAAAAAACCTACCCCTTGACGCATACGACCTGCCGGAGCGTATGTATAGCCTCGACCAGATCGCGCTGTGCGTTCATCACTGCATCAATGTCCTTGTAAGCCATCGGCGTCTCGTCAATCACGTCTTCATCCTTGCGGCATTCGATGCCTTTCGTCGCCGCTTCGTGATCGGCGGTCGTGAAGCGACGCTTCGCTTCGTTGCGCGACATGGCGCGGCCCGCGCCGTGACTGCACGAGTGGAAGCTTGCTTCATTACCGAGACCGCGCACGATGAATGAACGCGCGCCCATCGAACCGGGAATGATGCCGAGATCGCCCAGGCGAGCGCGCACTGCGCCCTTGCGCGTCACCAGCACTTCTTCGCCGTAGTGAACCTCGCGCTCGACGTAATTGTGATGGCAGTTGACCACCTGCAACCGCGCGTTGAATTCAGGAACTTCACCTGATTCAGCGATGGCGTCAAGCGTCTGCTCCATCATCAGTTTGCGATTCCACATCGCAAAATCCTGCGCCCAGCCGACGGCTGCGACATAATCATCGAAATGCTCCGTGCCTTCGGTGAAGTAAGCCAGATCCTTGTCCGGCAGGTTACTGATCACGTTGCGCAGATCCTTCTTCGCCATTTCGATGAAGTAAGTCCCGATGCGATTGCCCACGCCGCGCGAACCGCTGTGCAGCATCAGCCACACATTGTCATTTTCATCCAGACAGACTTCGATGAAGTGGTTGCCGGTTCCGAGCGTGCCAAGATGATTGACGTGATTGCTACGATCAAGATGCGGATGCTTTGTCAGAATGTCCTTGTAACCAGCCTCAAGCTGCTTCCAGACATTGACCTGACGACGCGGCAAATCCTGCCATGCTCCTTTGTCATTGCGTCCGCCGTGATCGGTGCGCCCGTGCGGGACTGCCTTTTCAATTGCCCGCCGGATTTTGCGCAGGTTGTCCGGCAGATCATTCGCGGTCAGCGAAGTCTGCACAGCCATCATCCCGCAACCCAGGTCCACCCCCGTCGCCGCAGGAATGATCGCGCCCTTTGTCGGGATAACGCTTCCTATTGTGGCGCCAATTCCCCAATGCACGTCTGGCATGACAGCGACCCACTTGTAAACGAACGGCAACTGCGCGACGTTGAGAAGCTGCTTCTTCGCCTCATCCTCCATCTTCACGCCTTCGATCCAGGCTTTGATGGGAACGCCGCTGTCGGGAATGATTTCTCTGTAAACCTTTTCAGTCATAAAACTCCTGGTTCATTCGCGCTCGTCGAAAGCGAGCGCGACAAGCTGCTGAGTCAGTCTCTGAAAGTAATGATTCCGCTGCGAGCCATCGTAGCGCCCGGTCAGCAGACAACAACGCTTGAAACCGGCGACCGGAATTGCATGGACACAGATCGTTGCGTCCGAGCTTTTCGCTCAGTTCCTTTTCGCCGCGAACGATTCGGAACCCGCGTCTGACGTGTGTTTCAGACGGGAAGCCTTTGCGCCGTTTGCTCATTCGTTCGGTGAAAGCCCTCTTCGTCAAATTTGTTTTTCACTGCCATATTGCACCTCCTGAGTTGTAAAGAACCATGGCGACGACAAAATTGATGAAACGACTTGATGCTCTACCAGTTGAGCTACAGCCTCCATATAGCGGTTTGTTGATGCGTGCGACCTGCGCCCGGAACAGTACAGGGAGCGGTAGCGACCTGGCACCGTTGAAGGCGTCCCCCCCCGGATGCACCAGGTCGCTACCGCTCCCTGTACTGTAGCGGATAGATCACCTTGAAGGCGTCTGACGCGCGCTTTCTGTCTGAAAGAAGAAGCCAGGTCGTTGTGTTGATGATAGCGTTGAGGCTGGCCGTTCGATTTTCTGGTGAGTTTGCGGGTTATCGAAAATAATGGCTCCTCAGGTAGGACTCGAACCTACAACCCTCCGGTTAACAGCCGGATGCTCTGCCATTGAGCTACTGAGGAGCAAGGCCATCGGCCTGATTGGAGTGTGGAAGATACAATACTCGTCCAACGCTGTCAACCCGCTTTCTGGCCTGATTTCAGGGGCTGTCGCGCAGTTGCGCGGGCCGCTGAAAATCATCCGGCGGGCGATCTTCACCGGCCTGAATCCCGGCCTTCCGCAAAGTTTTCTGCAAGAAATTCTGCCGCCCGGCGTTCTTTCCGCAACAGGCAATCAGGATCAGCCTGACAGACAACACATCAAAAACGCGGACGTGTGAAGGCCTCGCCTGAGGTCTTCGGGTGTCTGCTTCGTTCGGCGATTGCTGGGAGATAACTTTGACATCACCCGTTCAATGCAGGAGGTCGCTATGCATCGCCGCCGGATTTTTATCCTCACCCTGGGCTGTCTGATTCTGCTCGTTATTCTCTCGGCCACTCTGATTTCATCAGTCACTTCTGCGGCAGACATCGGTTTGCGGGTCAATGAAACCGCGACCCGGGTCCGCTGGCGCGAAGGGCGAACTGAGGTGGCGCTGGCCGTGGAAAACCTGACCGCGCGCGAGCTGCCGGTGCGCCTCAGCCTGGAATGGCTGGACCCGCACGACTTCGTGCGCAGCCGCGCCGAGCGCCGCGAAACGCTCAGGCCAGGCGCAGGCCACGCGGTCGTGCCTTTATCGCTGCCGTTTGAACTGAACGATCATCAGCCTGAAACGCTGTGGTATCGGCTGCGTTATCGCCTGACGCCGGATTCAACCGCACAATTTGCGCCCGTTGAAGGCCTCGTTTCGCTGTCCACCATTGCGCCGGATATTTTTGAACTGCGCGTGATCGCTTCGGAATACCCGCTGGCCGGGAAGCTTTATCGCGCACACGCCCGCGCTTTGCATCCGGTGACTTCGCGTCCGGTGCGGGACGTGCAGGTGACGGCGGAACTGAAGTTCGACAATGAACGGAAGACTTCGTTCAAAACAACGGGCCGCACTGACGCGCAGGGTTATGCCACGCTGGAATTCAACCTGCCGCGTGAACTTGATGCGCACGATGGCGAGCTTGAAATCACGGCGGTGCGCGGCGATTTTGCGCAGCAGGTTTCGGCAGAGCTGCGCGATGACCATCTGGAGCTGGCGCAGATGCTGCTGACGACCGACAAGCCGATTTATCAGCCGGGGCAGCAGATACACCTGCGCGTGCTGGCGCTGGATTTCACGAAGCGGGCAATTGCGCAGGCCGGACTCAGCCTGGAGATCGAAGACCCCGAAGGCACGACGCAGTTTCGCGTTGAAATGCAAACGTCGCGGTTCGGCATTGCGAGCGCCGACTGGCAGATTCCTGAAAACACGCGGCTCGGCGATTACCGCCTCCGGGTTGAATTCGATGATGACCAGTACGGCAGCAATGAAACGATGACGCAGGTGAAGATCAGCCGTTACGACCTGCCGAATTTTGCCGTGCAGGTCAAAGCTGACCGCGCTTATTACCTGCCGGGGCAGCAGGCCGCAATCACGGTCAGCGCCGATTACCTGTTTGGGCAGCCGGTGAAGCGCGGGCGGGTGCGCGTGGTGCGCGAAACCGAACGCGCATGGAATTACCGCGAACAGAAATGGGACATCAGCGAGGCCGACAAATACGAAGGCGAAACCGACGACGCAGGCCGCTTCATCGCGCACATTGATCTGGCTGAAACTCACGACAAACTCAAAGACGAGGATTATCGCCGCTTTCGTGATCTGACTTATGCGGCTTATTTCACTGACCTGACCACCGGGCGCACCGAGCAGCGCCGCCTTGACCTGCGCGTGACGCGCGAGGCGATTCACATTTATGTGATCGGCGCCGATGAGGCGCAGGCGGAAGGGCTGCCGCTGCAATTTTACGTTTCGACTTCTTACGCCGATGGCACACCGGCTTCGTGCGAAGTCACCATCAGCGAGCAGGTCAGTAATCGCGCCGCAGGTGCAGGCCGCGATGAATTCATGACTGAGCCGGTGCAGCAGGTCCGCACGAATCGTTACGGCGTGGCGAAAGTGAGCGGGCTGCGCCTGCGCGAACGCGACGGGCGCGGGCGCGACCTCACGCTGGCCTTCACGGCCCGCGACCGTCAGGGCATAACCGGACAGCACACTGGCAACCTCTGGTTGCGCGACCACCGCGCCATTCGCGTTGACACGAACCGGACGCTTTATCGCGCAGGCGAACCGATTGAGGTGCAGCTTGTCTCGAATCAGGCTGACGTCACCGCCGTGCTGAGCGTGTCGCAGCAGATGCAGACGCTTCATTCACAGGTGGTGCGGTTGCGGCGCGGGCGCGCTTTCGTGGTCATTCCTTATCGCCGCGAATTCAGCGATGAAATTCTGATCTCAGCGCACGCCGACAGCGAGACCGGTGATGAATACCGTGATTACTATTCGTCTTCGCGCAGCGTGCTGTACCCGCGTGATCGTGAACTGAGGCTGAAGGTGAAGCTGGATCGCGCCGAATATCGTCCAGGCGAAGAAGCCCGCGCGAGTTTTCGCGTGACGAGCGCCGACGGGCGTCCGCTGGCCGGGGCGCTGGGTGTGACGGTGGTTGATCGCGCCATCGAGGAACGCGCCCGCACCGATCAGGAATTCAGCGGGCGCAGAGGTTTTTACGATTTCATCGGCGCATACCTCAGCGCCTATGACAGCCTGGCCGGGGTGACGCGGCGCGAACTGAATAAACTCAACCTCGCGCAGCCGCTGCCCGACGGGCTGGAACTTGTGGCCGAGATCCTGCTGCGTGATCGCGGCCTCGCCCCGCGCGTGTTCAGCAGCGACCGTTACAGCCGCAATCAGCGATGGGTTTTCAACCCGCTCATTGAACCGCAGCTCAGTCCGGTGCGCACGACGCTCGATGCCCGCTATCAGAAAACGGGCGAGTATCCGCGTCAGCAGGCGGCCTTGCGGCAGATGCTCAGTGCAGCGGGCATCAGCGCTGACGAATTGCGCGACCCCTGGGGCGTGCCTTATCGCGCTTCATTCGCCACCGTGCGTGAGCACGATGTTTTCAATCTCATTTCAGCGGGCGCCGACAAGCAGTTCGAGACGGCTGATGATTTCACGGCGCTCAGCGTGAACCGGCCTTACTTCAAACCGCAGGGCGAAATCATCAGCCGCGTGGCGCGGCAGTTTTACCGTCGCACGGGCGCGATCACGCTTGATGCGGCCAGGCTCAAAACTGAACTCAGGGAGAACGGGTTTGATTTTGCAGCGCTGCGCGATCAGTGGGGACGGGCTTATGACCTCAGCCTGAGCGCGAACGGCACGTTCTGGCAGATCGTCGCGCGCAGCCGCGGCGAGAACGGAAAGTTTGAG
>CAYWDW010000404.1:0-5629 GCA_964457105.1 uncultured Heliobacteriaceae bacterium | reverse complement strand
CGGGGTGCGCACGCCGGTCATGCCGATCTGCTCTTCAGCGCAGCGCACAGACCCGAACGCGCAGTGTGCGAGCGGCGGCATTACGTTCTGGACGCCGGGAGGCCGGGGTGTTTACAACGGGCTGCTGGTCAAACTCGACGGACGTTTCGCCAAACGCTACACGCTGACGGCTTCCTATGCGCTGACCGGGCAGAGCGGCGTCAACGGCATCGCGGATCTGGACAACTGGTTCCGCAGCTACGGGCCGCAGGGCGCACGTCACATCCTGAACGTTTCGGCGCTGGTGGACCTGCCCTGGGGCTTCCAGCTTGGAATCATCTCGGCCTCGTCAAGTCGCGGGCCGCTCATGCCGTCTGTCAGCGGCGTGGACATCACCGGCGATGGCACGACCAGCGAACCGATTCAGGGCGTCAGCTACAACTGCTTCAATCGCGGTTGCGGCAAGGACGATCTGGCAAAGGCTGTAGCGGCGTGGAACGCGAAGTATCCGACAGGATCGAAGGACGCCCGCGGACAGGCCATCCCGCAACTGTCGTTACCGACGAATTATGAGTTCGGTGACAACTTCAATTCGCAGGATGTGCGCCTGACGAAGAAGTTCACCTTCCGCGAGCATTACACGCTGGCGGTCTTTGGCGAGATGTTCAATGTCTTCAATATCGCCAATCTCGGTGGTTACAACTTCACCATCAACTCGGGCGCGTTCGGACAGCCGACCAGCCGCGCCTCGCAGGTGTTCGGTTCCGGCGGCCCGCGCGCGTTGCAGATCGGTGGCCGGTTCACTTTCTGAGCTGCGCACGTCGCAGGGCAGTGTTTTCGCCTGCGCGACGGCGAACAGTCGTGCGCCTCAGACGAAAACGAAAAGAGAAGGGGAGCAGTGAAGCCGGGCTTCGCCGCTCCCCTTCTGGTGTCAGGTGCAAGTCACAAGTAATTCTGAAGTGACGCAGTGAGTCTCAGGAATTCATCGCGAGTTTCACGTGAGTGCGAGCGGAGGAATTCGGTAGTCGGAATTCGGTAGTCGGAAGCTGAAAGCGAGATGGCAGATGACAGATGGCAGATGACAGGAAGCAGCGAGACTGCGACTTCTCTTCCTGCCGAATGCCGAATTCCGATTGCAAACCGCCATCAGCAGGGCAAGTTGAGCAGGCATCTCCTGTCGTCACCCCTGCACACGCAAACTGAGCTAACCGCCCTGAGTCGCTGACAGGCTGGCAGGTGCGGGCAGTTGTCTGACCAGTTCCCGCAATTCATCGAGCGATGAATCAGCAATGATGCGAAAGATGCGCGCCGTACATTCGTCAGGCAGATGCTGCGCCGTCACAACATCAGTAATGACGAATGAACAGGCGCGCAGGCCTTTCTGCCAGCCTTTTTCACGCGCATCACGAAAACTGAGCGCGTCAGGATCAAGCCCGGCAGCCACCAGAAAAGCTCGCGCCCAGCGCAGAAAGTCGGGCCAGCGCGAAGCGACCGCCACAAGTTCATCAGCCCCCGGACGCGTGTAGCCGCTGACCGCTTCAGGCACTGAACGCGAATGCACCAGCGTGCAGGCGTAGCCGGCTGGCAGCGCCGGGCGGACAGCTTCAGCGTGTGTGTATAAAGCCACCGGCGCAGCCCCGGTCAGCGCGCCCGAATAAGCGCATTCCCTGAGGTCAATCGTCAGCGCGCGAAAGCCCGTCGCTTCGCTGATTTCAGTCGCCATAATCTGCCGCAGTTCAGGGTCAGGTTCGATAATCAGAAAATGATCGGGCGGTTGCAGCGTCAGCATCCGTTCGACGCGGCCCTGAATTTCATTGAGCGCATAACCCTTGCTGCGCGCAATCTGAAAGAAATTCGAGATCAACTGGTCCAGTTCGAGCGTGGCATCAAGGCGGGCATGATCTTTGGCGCGTTCTTCAAAGGCGCGCACATAAACGCCGCTGCCCTTGCGAAAGTCCACCCAGCCGCGCCGCGCCAGATCGCTGTAAACCGCGCTGACCGTGTTGGCGTGAACTTTGAAGCGCCGCGCCATTTCGCGCGTGCTGGGCAGCTTCTGCCCCGGCTTCAGATCGCCGCTGGCAATGCCCAGCAGGATTTGCGTGGAAAGCTGTTCCCGAATCGGGACTTCACTGTTTTTGGAGAGCCAGATACGCATAAACCGTGATGAATTGTTGATTGTCCGTGGCAGAGCGGGTGCCCACTATTCGGGCAGATAGTGGCTGACAATGAAATAAAGATCAATGCATGGCTGAAGGCAGGAGATGGCTGCAGGCCGGTGAAACCGGTTCAGTCGCTGGCCGTGGCAAGCTGCTGCCGGACGCGGGCGAGTGGCAGGGTGAGGCGGAAGCTGGTGCCTTCGCCGGGTCTGCTGTCAACGTGAATGCTGCCGCTGTGATCCTGAACGATGCCGTAGCTGACGGCGAGGCCGAGGCCTGTGCCCTGGCCGATCTGTTTGGTGGTGAAGAACGGATCGTAAATTCTGGCGAGATGTTCAGGCGCAATGCCGACGCCGGAATCGCGGAAGGTGATGCTGGCGGTGGCCGCGCCTGCGGTGGTAATGATTTCAAGCCTGCCGCCTTCGGGCATGGCGTCGCGGGCATTGAGAATCAGATTCATAAAAACCTGTTGCAGCCTGGGCGCATTGCCCAGCGCGGGCGGCAGCAGTTCGTCATAGCTGCGCGCGACTTCAATCTGCGTGTTGCGAAGCTGCGCTTCGAGCAGTTGAATCGTGTCATCGAGGACGCGATTCAGACTGACTTCGGTCATCCGCGAATCGCTGACGCGCGAAAAGTTGAGCAGGTTATTGACGATTGAAGACGCGCGCGAAGTCTGGCGGTGAATCTTTTCAAGCAGCCGGTGGCGCGGGTCGGTTTCAGGAATCTGCTGCATCAGCATCTGCGAATAGGACGAGATGCCGGTGAGCGGCGTGTTGACTTCGTGCGCGACGCCGGCGGCGAGCAGGCCGATGGAAGACAGCTTGTCGGACTGCTGCAACTGTTCTTCGAGGCGGATGCGCGAAGTCACATCTTCGATGGCGACGAGGGTGCCTTCAACCTCGCCGAGTTTGGAATGCAGCGGCGCGAGCGAAATGTTCAGCGTCAGTTCACGGCCATCCACCGCCGCGGCGCGGAACTTGTAAATATTGGCGGCCTGATCGGACTGGTGTTCGCTGCGGGCAATCATTTCGCGCAGGGCGCTGAGCATGTCTGACTGAAAGACTTCAGGCAGGCGGCGGCCAATCGCGTCATCGCGGCGCAGCCCGTAAATTTCTTCGAGCGCGCTGTTCCAGTTGACGACGCGGCCCTGCAGGTTGACGACCATCACGCCGACGCTGATTGATTCGATGATGTTCTCGTTGAATTCCTTGAGGCGGGCCAGTTCATCGGCGCGCTGTGCCTGTTCCTCAATCAGGCGGGCGTTTTCAAGCGCGACCGCGACGTATCCCGACATCGCCCGCAACAAACTCAGATCTTCTGATGAAAGCAGCGCCCCGCTCGACATCCGGCCCAGCGCAATCACGGCCACCACGCGCGACCGCGCCGCACAGGGCACGAAATAATTCAGGCGGCGGCGATTGCTGACCGTCGGCTGTTCGTCAGCCGTAAATAGCTCTTCGTCAAAATCAATGTCGCTGGCGCTGACGATGCCGCTGCTGCCGCTGTGTTCGCGCAGCGTGGTCAGGAAGTCAGGCGGCAGGCTCACTTCAGTATCGAGGCCTTCGCTGCGCGCGGGCGCAAAGCCGGACGGCATGGTTCTGTCTTCAATGAAAATTGCCAGGCGTTCGACGCCCAGCACTTCCCTGAGGCGGCGCGTCAGGCTGTCAAGCAGCACTTCGCGGTCGGTCGTTGAAGACAGCGTCCGGCCAAAATCCTGAAGCGTCATGCGGTAATCATACTTCTCGCCGTAAAAGAGCCGGTCAATGCGCTCCTGCACCCAGTTTTTCATCGGCGCAAAGAGCATCGCAATCGCTGAGAGCGCAATCGCCGTAATCAGCAGCGTCGCGCCCGACAACTGATCCTGCAAAAACTTCAGGCTGACCGCCATCACCGAGCCGAACAGCAGCGCGACCGACAACGTGGCAATGATGTAAGCGACCGAACGCCGCACCAGAATATCCACATCCATCAGCCGGTAGCGCACAATCGAATAGCCCATCGTCAGCGGAATCAGAATCAGCGGCGCGATGGCAACGCTGGACAGCAGATCAGAGGCCTGCTCCGTCGCCAGGCGTGACGGCAGATAGAAAGCCGCAAAGACAAGCGAAGCGACGCCCATGCCCCAGACGATCCATTTCAACTGCTGGCGAATGACCATCGAGCGGGCCTGCCGAAAAGTGCGCAGAAAAAGCACACAACTGATGAGCAGCGAGGCGGCAAACAATACATCGGCGCTGCGCTCAAGCGCATCTGCTGCGTTCACGGCGGAGAGCGGCAGGCGTTCGCGCAGGCTCGCAATGCGCAGCACGAATTCGCCGGTGATCAGCGCCAGCGTTGGCAGGTACAGCAGCGCCGCCAGCCAGCGGCGACGACTGAACAGATGATCGCGTGACGGATAGATTGCGGCGAAGTGAATAAACAGCGGGCCAAGCAGCAGGAATGAAATCAGGTCGGCCAGGTCAACCGCCTTGTCAAACTGCGTGCGCAGTTCGGCGGTCGGACTGTAAAAATGCGCGACGAAGGCACACAGGCAGATCAGAAAGAAATGTGTGACGTAAGGCGCGCCGCCCTGTCGCAGCAGGAAATAGATGCCAATGCCCAGATAAACCAGCCCGATCAGCGCAAGGTAAACAGCGCGCAGCAGACTCGGTTCGCCGCGATTGTCGAGGTGCGTCAGGTCTGCAATGCCTTCGCGCGAAGCGTCGCCTGAAAAATTGCGCCGCACGATCCAGTAACTGAGCGGGCGATTTTCGCTGATCTGATCCTTCATCTGATCGAGGATCAGTTGCACGTAGCGGGCTTCGGTGATTTCGTCAAACTCTTCGCCGTGACCGTCGGTGCTGATGCCGACCAGGACATCACCGGCATAAATGCCTGCCTGCGCTGCCGGGCTGTCCGGTTCGATGTGCGCGGCCACGACTCCCGTGCCGGGCTGATCCTTCCAGATCACGCCATCCGACGGCACCGGTTTCTGGCTGATGCGGTCACGCAGGTTGAAGACACCCCCGGCCAGCATCAGCGCGGCTGCAAACAGCAGTAGCAGCGTGTGCGTGGTAACCCGGTTGGTGTTGGCCTGCGGTTTCAAGGTCTCTCTCCCACGTCAGTGACCGGCAACTCTTTTCAGACCGGCCAGAACAGTCTGTTCAGGCAACTGTTATTCCAGTTAAGTTCAGCGCTGTCATTAGTCAGACTGCGCGCCGCGGGGCGCTGATTCAGCCGCGTTTTCAGCGACAACTCTGACAACGCGGCCATTTGTCACAGGGGGGCGGCTGAGCAGCCTTTCAAATTTCTGGATGGCTTCCGAGATTTCGGATGAACCATAAATCATCATTTTCGGGGGCAGTCAGTTTTTTAATCAGGGCCGCAGCTTATAGCGGTTTGCAATCGGAATTCGGCAGTCGGAATTCGGAAGAAAGAGAAGCCGCAGCCTTGCTGCTTCCTGTCATCTGTCATCTGTCATCTGTCATCTGTCATCTGTCATCTGTCATCTGTCA
>CAYWDW010000403.1:4253-5631 GCA_964457105.1 uncultured Heliobacteriaceae bacterium | reverse complement strand
CGCAATCCGCTGCTGACCACCACCTACGGCACCGGCGAACTGATCCTTGCCGCTGAGCATAATCAGGTAATTGTCCTGACCGACTTCGCTGCGTTCTTCGACCGACTCAGGGTCGCGGTCTTCGGGCGGAATGTGGTCCTGCGGCTTTGCCGGGGGCAGTTCTCGTTCGATCTTCGTTCTGAGCATGCCGCTGCTGTCGGTCGCGCCACCGGCCAGCATCTTTTTGCCTTTGACGATGTCAACTTTGACATTCGGGCGCGGTTCGCCTGATTTGCGATCAACGGCAGAGACCAGCATCGAACCGTCCGGCGCAGTCTTGGTGATCATCGTCAGGTCGGTGACAACGGCAATCGTGTAAGCGCGCAAATCGCCATTGACGGCTTCGACCAGATAAACACCCGCGCCAGGCTGGCCGAGCGAAATCATGCGGTTGTCCCATTCGTTTTCGAGCGGCGTGAGCGGCTGCTTCCAGCGCGCCTTGATCTGTTGCGAATTGAGCAGCGGCACGCTCGCATAATCGGCAAAATTGAGCGGCAGGCGATCACCTTCGCCGCCCTGCCCGCGCACTTTGACATTGAAGACGGTGCGCGATTCGCGTTTGAGCTGACTGCGAAAATAGTTTTTGACCAGATAAAAGATGCCGCGCTTGAAATCGCTCAGGCGTTCCAGAATGGTCGGGCCTTGCTGCTGATTGTAGGTCACGGCCACTTCGGTCTTTTCCTGCTCGCCCATCTGATGCGGATCATTGAGCTGCCTGAAAAACTTCACCGGATCGTTGATGCGATAGACGCGAAAATCGAGCGAATCAACATTCTGGTAATTAACCCAGATGCGCGCCCGGTCGCTTGTGCCAAACGTGCGATTGGTCGAAAGCGAAAAGAAGGGCTTGCCCTTCGGCGTCGCGCCCGGCTGCGGCGAAGCCGCCGGCTGATTGCCCTGCGCCCGCAATCCGATGACCGCCAGCGAAAACGTGGCGGCGATAACCGAAAGGTAAATGGCAGCGGTGGTGATCCAGCCACGGGGGACACGGGGAACACGGGGAAAACCGGAATCAGATCGAAACACGTTTGATGCCCTCCTTGAGCCACTTGCGGTTGAAGTTGAGCAGATAACCGCGCTTGCAGCGAAGCAGTTTCAGATAATTCATCACCTGGGCCAGATGCAGCGAAGTGAATGCGTCAACCGACTTCAGTTCCAGCAACAGACAATCAGCAACAATGATGTCTGCTCTGAAACCAACGCCCAGATCACGACCACGATATAACGCCGGGATTTCAGCCTGCCGTTGCGCCGGAATCTTCAGCTCTGCCAGTTCCATCATCAGGGCCATTTCATACACTGATTCAAGCAACCCCGGCCCCAGATACTCATGAACGAT
>CAYWDW010000403.1:0-4243 GCA_964457105.1 uncultured Heliobacteriaceae bacterium | reverse complement strand
CCGTCAGCACCTGATCAATCAGCCATTCCTCAGCATCCTTCAATCCACCAGTCTCATGAAAGTAAGGAAGATTCATACCTTTTGATTCCCCGTGTTTCCCCGTGTTCCCCGTGGTTCGTTTCATTCCAGCATCTTCAGCCGGTAAAAGCCCAGGAAGTTTCGATTGCCTTCAACCGGACGCCAGCGTTTGTCGGGGTGCTGATCGAGCACGGCGAGTCTGACTTTTTTGACGGTGCCTGCGTCATCGGGTGATGAGCCGGTGTGATAAACCACCCAGTCTGAGGCGCCCGCTGACGCTTCGCGCGCCTGACCGAGAAAGATCATGACGTGATAAGAGTATTGCTGAACAAAGCGCTGCTCGAAAAACAACAGATCGCCCGGCTGCGCCTGGCGACGGTCGCGGCTGACGAAAACGCTGTTGTAATTTTTAAGCGTGCGGGCATCGGCAAATTCCGTAAACTTTCCGGCGCTCAGGTCGCTTGCGCTGAATGAACCGAAATCGGTGCGAAAGAGCTTTTCACCGAGCAGACCTTTTTCGAGGCCGCCAGCCAGCACATCCGGAGCGACGGATTCGTAACCTGCGCCCATCTTCTGAAACCAGAGGCGGTCGTGACGGCGCAACGATTCGCGCCACGCAAAGCGCACGAGGCCGGCGCAATCGCGCTGCGTCGCGTTCCATTCATCGCTCGGCTGGTAAAACTGCATTTCAGCAATCGCCGTGAACCAGCGGCGAAAGTTCGCCCGGTCGGCATATGAATGCAGCTCAGCGCCGTCAGGAATTCCGTCCTCGTCGGCATCGCTGAATGGTGAAGTTGAAAGCAGGCGCGGGGCAGGCCGTTCAGCTTTGGGGCGCGCTGCTGAAGCGTCACCGCACGCCGCCGTCAGCAGGCTGAGCGCGAGCAGGAAAAACAGGATTGATAAGGAAGCAGGTTTCATATCGAAACCCAAAACCGCACGCGGCGCACAGGCGCACGTCCGGTCTGGCAGCATTGGTTTTGAAGACGGCGGTAACTATAACAAAGTCACCTGACGGCGCGAAGTGACCGCGCCGCACTCAGGCAGGCGGGCAGTCACACGGGCGAGTGTGGCCAGCCACTGCGCAGGCGTGACTGGAACACGGATGAAACTGCCAGGCCGGATGACCGCAGCTCAGATCAGTTTTCACCCGTCGCATCAGCGTCATCCGCATTTCACTTTCTTTTTCAGTGCGGTGTCTGCCCCGTCTCCGGTTCGGCCACAAAGCGATAACCAAGCCCGCGCACGGTGAGCAGGTGGCGCGGGCGGGCCGGGTCGGGTTCGAGATATTTGCGCAGCCGGACGATGAAATTATCAATGGCGCGGGTGTCAGTGTCTTCGTGTAAATCCCAGACTTCTTCGAGGATTTCCTTGCGCGACACGGCGCGGCCCTGACGGTTGATCAGATGGCGCAGCAGCTTCGCTTCCATCAGCGTCAGTTGAATGACTTCGCCGTGCGGCGCCGTGTGCAGTTCCAGTCGGCTGAAATCAATCGTCCGGCCAGCGAATGAAAAGACATCCGCGCTTTCAGGCGCGGCGGCCCTGGATTGCGCGCGCTCGCGGTCGCGCTGAAACCATTCGGAACGGCGCAGCAGCCCGCGCAACCGGGCCATCAGAATCGCCAGCTCAAATGGTTTCGGCAGGTAATCATCTGCGCCCGATTCAAAGCCGTGCAGCACATCTTCGGGTCTGCCGCGCGCGGTCAGCATCAGAATCGGCACGAAACGCCCGGCGGCGCGCAGTTCTGAAGCGACTTCAAAACCATCCCGGCCCGGCAGCATCACATCCAGCACGACGGCGTCGAACTTTCTGTTCTCAGTCAGCAGCAGCCGCAGGGCCGTTTCGCCGTCAGCCGCGACTTCGACCTCATAACCTTCGGCTTCCAGGTTGAAGCGCAACCCGTCGGCCAGATGTTGTTCGTCCTCGACTATCAGAATTGCGTTCATCCTGTTTTCAGGCTCGCGGAAGATAAACAGTAAAAGTGCTGCCGCGCCCTTCGCCTTCGCTGTCGGCAAAGACGCGGCCACCGTGACGTTCGATGATTGAGCGGACGATGAACAGCCCCAGGCCCGTGCCCTTGATGCGCGCCAGCACGGGCGCGGGCACGCGATAGAACCGCTTGAAGATGCGTTTCAACTGATCGCGTGGAATGCCGATGCCGCGATCACTGACCTGCACGGCGATGCGGCGGCCCTCAGCTTCAGCGAGCGTGACCGACACATCAACCGCCTGCCCCGAATATTTGATGGCGTTATCAATCAGGTTTGAGAAGGCCGCGCGCAATTCTTCGGGGTCGCCGGTGATCGAGACCGGGCGACTGCCGTTGAGCCTGCTGCTGAATTTCAGCGTGTCATCGTCCAGGTGATAGCGCGTGCGCGCCAGGTCCACGCATTCGCGCAGCAGTTCAGCCGGATCAATGCTGAGTTGCTGCGCGCGGCGGCGGCGGTGGCCGGACTGACTGGCACGCAGCACCTGTTCGACCGTGTGCAGCAACCGGTCGCTGTCGGCCAGCATAATGTCGTAAAACTCGCGGCGTTTGGCCGGATCAACCTCGCGGGACTTGAGCGTTTCAAGATAAAGCCGGATTGAAGCAATCGGCGTTTTCAGTTCGTGTGTGACGGCATTGATGAAACTGTCGTGCTGTTCATTGCGGCGAATTTCGCGCACCAGAAAGATCGTGTTCAGCACCAGCCCGGCGATGATGACGACAAAAAAGATTGCCCCTAAAATCAGCAGTGCGACTTCGCGCCAGTTGAGCACAATCCAGCCAATGTTGAGCGCCACCGCCAGCGCGACCAGGCAAACGCCGAGCGCGATGAAAAACATCGCCTTTTTCTGATCAATGACGGTTCGCATCACAGGCATTGTAAGAAAAGCCGTGCGCTGAAAACAATGAAGCCTGCGGGAAGCATTTCACCGCAGGCTTCATTGTTTTCAGTTCAATTCGGACGCCCGGCCTCAGGCCGCTTCAATCGCCGCGCCGGACAGGTCGGCGCGGTCAGCTTCAATGTTTTTCAGATCAATCAGCCGGATGTTTCTGGCCAGGCCGAGCAGTTGCAGGGTGCGAATGCCATACCAGTTCACATCAATCTCGTACCATTTCAGCCCGTGCCGGGCCGCTGCCGGAAAGGCGTGGTGATTATTGTGCCAGCCTTCGCCGTGACTGAGCAGCGCCACCCACCACAGATTGGTCGAGGTGTCCTTTGTCTCAAAGCGGCGCGAACCCCAGCGGTGCGCGGCTGAATTGACGAACCACGTGGCGTGCCACGACACGACGACGCGCATAAACACGCCCCACAACACAAAGCTCCAGCCGCCCAGCGCAAACAGCGCGACCGCCAGCATGATCTGTGTCACCCAGTGCCAGTGCGTCAGCCAGACATAAAATCTGTCTTTGGCCAGGTCGGGCGCGTACCGTGACAGGCCGACAGTTTTGTTGTGCATGCCGTCGCCCCTGATGATCCAGCCCATATGCGCCCAGAAAAATCCGTCACGCGGCGAATGCGGATCGCCGTCCTTTTCGGTAAAGGCGTGATGAATGCGATGCGTCGCCACCCAGGCAATCGGCCCGCCTTCCAGCGCGAGCGTGCCGCACACGGTCAGCGTGTACTCAACCCATTTCGGAGTTTTATACCCGCGATGCGTCAGCAGCCGATGATAGCCCATGCCAATGCCCAGGCTGCCCGCGACCCACCACAGCAGCACCGCCACCGCCAGCGCCTGCCACGAAAAGAAAAACAGCGCGGCCACCGCGCCGAGGTGAATGGCCGCGAGAAAGAAAGTGATCGTCCAGTTAAGGCTCAGATTGTTGTTGTTGATGATCGCCTGTTTTGCCATCAGACAATGCCCCTTGCTTTGCTCACGCACGGAAGCCCGTCGGAGCAGATCCTCGTTGCTGTCACGTTGATTTTGAGGTGGATTCCAAATTCAGGGGGAAACCCGAACCGGGATCATAACAGGCGATGAGAAAGTGAAATGTAATAATTGTGTAATAGAAAGAGAAAATCCCTGCCCGGTTAATGGCAGGGATTTCAAGCACTTAAGGCACGGATGCGACATTGCCCTGTCAGGTCTGCGCCGTTTCTGCGTCATTATGGCTGTTTTCCAGCCCTTTGACCGCATCACGCATTGAATCCGTCAGGGTATGGCTGTAATGCCTGGTCATGGCAATGTTGGAGTGTCCCATCAGGTCACAGGCAACGAACGGATTGACATTGTTGCGCGCCAG
>CAYWDW010000402.1:238-5664 GCA_964457105.1 uncultured Heliobacteriaceae bacterium | reverse complement strand
ATTCTGGTGCTGGCGCTGATGACATTGTTCGCGCTCTTCGTGGCGACGTGGATGGCGCTGCACGCGGCGCGCACGATTGCCGATCCGCTCCGGCAGTTGTTGCAGGCGATTCAGCAGATCAGAAGCGGCAACCTCGCCACCCGCGCCGAAGTCATTGGGGATGACGAACTCGCTTCGCTGGCGCTCTCATTCAATGAAATGACTGCCGAACTGGAAAGCAGCAATGACGCGCTCAGCGAACGACGGCGATACATCGAAACCGTGTTGCAAAGCCTGTCGGCAGGCGTCATCTCGCTGGATGAAACCAGTCGCGTGACGACGATCAATGACGCCGCCTTTCGCCTGCTGCGGCTGGCACCGGCTCCGGCGGCGACGCTGAGCGGTGACGCCCTCGAAACACTGCTGCCCGAAGCGCAGCGCGATGAACTGTGGCGAATGATTCGCCGCGCGGCGCGCATGAATTCAGTGACTCGCGAAGTTCATTTCAAGCTGGCCAACAATGTGCCGCTTGATGCCGCCGTGACCGTCACTGCGCTGCTCGACCCGCAGGGCAAGTGGCACGGCACGGTCATCGTCATCGAAGATCTGAGCGATCTGATCGAAGCGCAGCGCCGCGCCGCCTGGAGCGAAGTCGCCCGCCGCATGGCGCACGAAATCAAAAACCCGCTCACGCCGATTCGCCTGTCGGCTGAACGGCTGGCCAAAAATCTGCTGACGCAATCAAACGGTCAGCCCCGCAGCCAGGCAAACGGCAACCTTCTGACCGAACGCGAAACCAGGCTCGTGCGCGAATGCACGACGATCATTGGTGACGAGGTTTCCACGCTGCAAAGGATGGTTGACGAGTTTTCGGCTTTTGCGCGTATGCCGAACGCGCAGCTTGCACCCGGCGCGCTCAATGACGTGGTGACAGCCACGCTGCGGCTGTATGAAGAACGGCTCGACGGCATCAGGCTTGAAAGCCGCCTCGCGCCGGACCTGCCGCCCGTGCGACTTGACAGCGAACAACTCAAGGGCGCGCTCGTCAACCTGATTGACAACGCCATCGAAGCAATCGCCGAAACGAGCGGCACACGGCGCATCACCATCGAAACCCGCGCCGTGCCTGAACGCGAAGCCGTCGAACTGATTGTCGCCGACACCGGCCCCGGCATTGCGACTGCCGACCGCGAACATATCTTCGAGCCTTATTTTTCGACCCGCAATCGCGGCACCGGCCTCGGCCTGGCCATCGTCAGCCGCACCGTGGCCGAACATCACGGACGCATCCGCGTGCAGGAAAATCTGCCGCGCGGCGCGCGCTTCGTGATCGAACTGCCCGGCGTCACTGAAAACGATGCAGCGTCGCAACGGCACAACGACACGGAGCAATGAGCATGAACAAGGTAAATCTGCAGCAGAAGTTTGCGCTCTTTGGCGATCACTGGAAGCCGAAACTTGTCGGCGAACTCAACGGGCAGCACGTCAAGCTGGTGAAGTTTCAGGGGCCGTTCGTCTGGCATCAGCACGACGACGAGGATGAAATGTTTCTGGTCGTGCGGGGCCGCTTTCGCCTGGAGTTTCGTGATCGTGAAATCACGCTTGAAGAAGGCGAGTTCATAATTGTTCCGCGCGGCGTTGAGCATCGGCCCGTCGCTGATGAAGAAGTTTGCGTGATGCTGTTTGAGCCTGCCGAAACCATCAACACCGGCAACGTCGAACACGAACTGACGACGGAGGTCGAAGCGCTCTGAAACTACAGTGAGCCTGAGCCAGGAGACAGGTCATCATTATTGCCACTGCCGCAACCGGGCCAGCGCCGCCCGATCAACGTCACCATCACTTGTCCGGCAGTCGTGGTCAGGGCGCGTGACCGTGACCCTGACGCGCCATCAACCAACACAAAAAACCGAATGGAGAGCGTATGCCCGAAAGCAGAAGAATTGCAGATCAGTTGCAGCGAGCCTTTGACGGCGACCCCTGGTATGGTCCGCCGCTGATGAAAATTCTTGACGGCGTGACGGCTGAGCAGGCGGCGGCTCGCCCGATCAACGATGCACACAGCATCTGGCAAATCGCGCTGCACATCGCCGCGTGGCAGGGCGCAGTGCTTGATCGCCTCGTTGGCAAAGCCGCCAGGCTGCCTGCTGAAGGCGACTGGCCCGACATCGGCGATCCGAGCGAGGACGGATGGCAACACACGCTGGCGCTGCTCGCTGAACGTCACAACGCTTTGATGAAAGCCATCGCTGAGCTGAGCGATGACAGGCTGAAGCAGTTCGTTGGTGAGGAACGCGACCCGGCCACGGGCAGCGGCGTGTCAATCTATTACACGCTGCACGGCCTCATTCAGCACAACACCTATCACGCCGGGCAGATTGCGATTTTGAAAAAGGCCGTCTCGTGAAGCTTCAACCGAGGATGTCGTCGGCTTTCAGTCTGAGGTTCGGGAAGTTGTGCGAAACAACGCGCTGTTCACGAGAGACAATTCTGATTTCACGATAAAACCCCTGGTCCGGCTGCGTGTAAATTTCGATGCGGTCGTTGTTCAGATCAACAAGCCAGGCTTCGGAAATCCCGGCGCGCGCATAGGCCGGGATTTTGGCATTACGATCATTCTCGGCTGTGGTATCTGCAACCTCAATAAGAATGAGAATGTCATCCGGCGTGGGATGCCCGCCTGCATAACGGTCTGCGCGTGGCCTGACGACGGCAAGATCCGGCTCCGGCTCTGAAAAATCGTTGAGCCGTACAGGATTCTGATTTTTGACAATTGCTGTCTTCTTCAGCTTTGTAATCAGGAAGGCAGCCAGGGTATCAACACACATTGAGTGTCTGGGGCCGATTGCAGCCATTTTGAGAATCTCCCCGTCGAGCAGTTCGAGGCGGTCATCTTCGTGCAGCACTCCGGCCTCGACCATGCGATGATATTCCGTCGTCGTGAATTGTTTGCGTTCAAGTGGCAGCGCCATATGACCTCCACAAAAGTTGACTGATGAAACGAGCGCATTTTAGCACAGAGCAATTATGTCTGATTCAGTCCTGATTGTTGATGATGAACCCGGCATTCGCCGGATTCTGAAAGGCGTGCTGGAAGACGAAGGCTTCGCCGTCGAAGCGGTCTCAAGCGGCGAAGCGGCGTTGCGCGCCTTTGAGCAGCGCGTTTATTCCTGCGTGCTGCTGGATGTCTGGCTGCCGAAAATGGACGGCCTCGAAACGCTCGAAAAACTGCGCGCCGCTTACCCCGACCTCAGCGTCGTGATGATTTCAGGCCACGCCAGTATTGAAACCGCCGTGCGCGCCACCAGGCTCGGCGCGTTTGATTTCATCGAAAAACCGCTGGCGCTGGAAAAGACCGTCCTCACCATTCGCAATGCAATTCGTCAGCGCGAGCTTGAAACAGCCAATTCTGAATTGCGCGCACAGCTCGCCCGCAGCTACGCGATGATCGGCGATTCAGTGCCGATGCGCGCCCTCAGGCAGCAGATTACGTTCGCCGCGCCGACCACCGGGCGCGTGCTGATTTATGGCGAATCGGGCACGGGCAAGGAACTCGTCGCCCGCGCGCTGCACGCTCAGTCATTGCGCGCGGCGCGCCCGTTTGTCGAAGTCAACTGTGCCGCCATTCCCGAAGAGCTGATCGAATCGGAACTCTTCGGCCACATCAAAGGCGCGTTCACGGGCGCGACTCAGGCGCGGCGCGGCAAATTCGAGCAGGCCGATGGCGCGACGCTCTTTCTGGATGAAGTCGGCGATATGAGCCTGAAGACTCAGTCAAAAGTGCTGCGCGCACTTGAAGAGCAGCGTTTTGAGCCGGTCGGTTCTGACACGCCGATTTCGGTGAATGTGCGCGTGATCGCCGCGACCAACAAGCGGCTTGAAGCCGAAATCGAACGCGGCACGTTTCGCACCGACCTGTTCTATCGGCTGAACGTCGTGCCGTTTGAAATCCCGCCGCTGCGCGAACGCCTCGAAGACATTCCGCTGCTCGTCGCCCATTTCAACCGCGAATTTTCTGAAGCCAACAAACGCCGCCCGAAGCAGTTCACCGAATCAGCCATCGAACGCATGCAGAATTACCCCTGGCCGGGCAACGTCCGCGAACTGCGCAACACCGTCGAGCGCGTCATCATCATGCACGCGGCAGTCAATGTCGAAGCCGATGAGCTGCCGATCCTGAGCGGCGAAGCGCCACCCGCCTCAAGTTACAACTTCGATTCGTGGCGCGAAGCCGCTGAAACCTACGAACGCGAATACATTCAGCGCAAGCTCGCCGAATGCGACGGCAACATCACCCGCACGGCGGAACTGATGGGCGTGGATCGCAGCAATTTATACCGGCGGATGAAGGCTTTGAATATCAACGCGCGCAACTGAAGCCGCGGTTGTCAATCCGATTGATCTTGTACGGACAGTTATGCTGTCATTATTGCTGAAACCGCAAAGTCAGACTGAATCTCGTGAGGTAACAAGATGGCAGAAACAGAACTGATCTCTGTCTCCGTTCCGCCGCAGCTTGTCGGCCAGCCGCCTGAGCTGCCGCCTTACCTGGATGAATGGCCACCGACTGAAGACGAACTTCCCTGTGACGATGGAAAACCTATGGAAACGCCCCGCCACCGTCAGCAGATGAACCTGCTGATCGAATCGCTGGAATTACACTGGGCCGACCGCGATGATTTTTACGTCGGCGGCAATATGTTTCTGTACTACAACGCCGCGCAACAGAAGAAGAATGATTTCGCCGGGCCTGATTTTTTCGTCGTCCTGGATGTGCCGCGACGTGAACATAAATCGTGGGTAATCTGGCAGGAAGGCAAAGGCCCTGACGTTGTCATCGAACTGCTCTCTGAGAGTACGGCTGAATATGACAGGACGGAAAAGAAGCTGATTTATCAGGATCGCGTCCGAGTGCCTGAATACTTTTACTTTGACCCATTCAGCCTTGAACTGGCCGGATTCCAGATGCGGGGTGGCGCGTACAAACCGATTCAGCCTGACACAAACGGCAACCTGTTGAGCGAACAGCTTGGATTGTTGCTGACGCGCGCGGCGGGTGCATTCCAGGGAGTTCACACCACCTGGCTTCGCCTGGCCACGCCGGATGGCGAAATCCTGCCGAGTGGCGAAGAGAAAGCCAGAGCCGCACAGCGCGAGGCCAGGGCCGCACAGCGCGAGGCCAAAGCCGCGCAGCACGAGGCCGAAGCCGCACAACAACGCGCGTCCGAGCTTGAAACGATGCTCGCACAATACCGCGAACAGTTCGGCGAGTTGCCGGAGCAGATGCAGAGAAAGACCGCGCGGAAGAAAACATCAGGAGGCGGGAGGCGGAAAGGCAGCAAGGGCAGGCAGTCGTGACCCAGGATAATCAGATCGTCGCCACGAGGGAAGCTTTCCACGCGCCGGAGATGCGGCAAGTCACGTAATTTGCCATTGCCTGATGTTCT
>CAYWDW010000402.1:0-228 GCA_964457105.1 uncultured Heliobacteriaceae bacterium | reverse complement strand
CCCATTCTTTCACCGCCATTGCCCCGATTGAAAGCGCGATGAAATATTGTCCCCAATGTCAGCAACAGTATCCTGACCCGCAACGCTTCTGCCTCGGCGATGGCGCGATTCTTTCGCTCCCTGATCCATACAACCTGGTCGGCCGCATCCTGGCCGACAAGTACCGCATTGACGCGCTCGTCGGCATTGGCGGAATGGGCGCTGTTTACAGCGCGCATCACCTCAGCC
>CAYWDW010000401.1:0-5665 GCA_964457105.1 uncultured Heliobacteriaceae bacterium | reverse complement strand
GACTGCTCCGCAAGCACCCGGTCGCTACCGCTCCCGGTACCGTACCGGAGGACACGCTGCTTCCCGTATACGCAATTGCAAACCGATCCGGATCGGTTATGCCGTCAGCTTTTCAGACGCCGTGCGTCGAGGTGCGCGTTCGGGTGGCTCATTTTCATGTCCCTGGTCAATCTCATTTTCGGCAAGCTGCTCGCCTCGGATGAAGATCGCGCGGAAAAAATCGGAACTGCGAACGGCGTTCCGATTTTCGGCCTCGATGCGTTAGGCTCGCCCGCTTACGGCCCGGAAGCCGCGCTGACACTGCTGATCCCGCTTGGCGTGGCGGGCATCCATTACATTGTTCCGATCAGCGGCTGCATCATCGCGCTGCTCGCCATTCTGTACTTCTCCTACCGTCAGACGATTGAGGCTTACCCGACCGGCGGCGGATCATACACGGTGGCGAGCCGGAACCTCGGCCCCTTCGCGGGCCTGATGGCCGCCGCGGCGCTGATGGTTGATTACGTGCTGGTCGTCGCCGTCGGCATCTCCGCCGGGGTCGGCGCGCTGGTGTCGGCTTTGCCAGGCTGGGAGCCGCACACTCTCGCGCTGTGCCTGGCCCTCCTGGTCGTGATTTCGATCCTGAATTTGCGCGGCTCGCGTGATGTCGGTGCGGTGTTCATTGTCCCGACATATTTATATCTGGTCTGTCTTTTCGCGGCCATTGCCATCGGGCTTTGGAAAACGATGCTCGCCGGTGGGCATCCCGTTCCGGTTGTCGAACCGCCGAAACTCGGAACGGTTGGCGAAGCCGCGAGCTTGTGGCTGCTGCTGAAAGCCTTTTCGAGCGGTTGCACGGCAATGACCGGCGTTGAAGCGGTCAGCAACGGGGTGACGGCCTTCCGGGAACCGCGAACGAAATCAGCCCGCCAGACACTGACCATCATCATCGGGATCCTGATCCTGCTGCTGGGCGGCGTCGCATATCTCTGCGACGTGTACGGGATCGGGGCCACAGAATCGGGAAAGGCCGGTTACCAAAGCGTGCTGTCGCAACTGGTCGGAGCAATCGCCGGCAAGGGCTGGTTCTATTACGTCACAATCGGCTCGATCCTCCTGGCCCTGACGTTACAGGCGAACACGGCTTTTGCCGGTTTTCCCCGCCTTTGCAACGTGGTCGCTCAGAACAGCTACCTCCCGCGCTCCTTTGCCCATCGCGGACGACGGCTGGTCTATTCGCAGGGAATATACACGCTGCTCTGCCTGGCCGGTTTGTTGTTGCTGGTGTTTGGCGGCGTGACCGACCGGCTGATTCCGCTCTTTGCAATCGGGGCGTTTCTGGCGTTCACGCTTTCGCAACTGGGCATGGTCAAACACTGGCGACGAACAGGCGGGCGACACGCGCGCCGCAATATGCTGATTAACGGCCTCGGCGCAACGGCGACGGCCATCACGATACTGGTTGTCAGTATTTCAAAGTTCAGGGACGGCGCCTGGATTACGCTGCTGATTATTCCAGCGCTGATGGCGCTGATGGGCGGCGTCCAGGCATATTACCGCCGGGTGGCGCGCGAAATCGCCCATCGCGGCGGCATCGCCACAGACAAGCTGCAACCGCCGCTGGTCGTCGTTCCGGTCGAAGCCTGGAACAGAGTTTCAGAGAAAGCCCTGCGATTCGCCATTACGCTTTCGTCCGATGTCGTCGTGGTGTATGTGGACACCGGAGAAGAAGAGACGAATCTGTTCCGAAGGTGGGGCGACTGTGTTGAGGAACCCATCCGGCGCGCGGGCTTGAAAGTCCCGGAACTGGTCGCGCTCAGGTCGCCTTATCGTTTCGTGCTGATGCCCATCCTCAATTACATTCTGGAACTGGAACGCCAGCATACGGATCGTCAGATTGCGGTGATCGTGCCGAACCTGGTCGAACGCCGCTGGTATCAGCATTTATTGCATAACCAGGCCGGTGAACTTCTGACGACCTTACTGCTGCTGAAAGGTAATCGGCGGATTGTGGTGGTCAATGTCCCCTGGTACCTCAATGAATAATCACGCCGCACCGCGACAAGCTGACAGCTTGTCGGACCTCCGCGCCATTGCGTCAGTCAGCTATTCCATTTGGTGCTGACTGACCGACGCGGCGGCTCGCCCGATTTTCACTTCAATGCTCGAACACCCTGTTTTTACTGGCGTTTTCGGCGGCTTTGAATCAACCGCGCGAACTGGCACACGGCTTGTTAGATCAGCGCAGCGAAAGGAGACGATCCCATGACCAGACTCGACAGATTTTCATCAATCATTCTTGTCGCCGTGCTTGCGGCGACTGCCGGCTGGGCAGCTTCGGCCTTCACTTCACGGCGCGCGCAAAGTGACCTGACCGCGCCGCAGATGCTGAATACGTCAGCCATCCCGGCCAATAGTTTTCAGCCCGTCACGGCTGACGCCACGTCAGCGGCGGCACTCAATCCTGCGCCGCAGAATGCGCTGACTTCACGCACGGCGCTTTCGGCCAGCCCGGTGGCTGAAGTTGCCGCTCCGGTAGCGACCAGACCACGTGTGGTCAATCCACAGGCGCACAACGAAAGCCGCACGGTCAGCCCTGCGCCTTCAGCAACTGAGCGCTACGAACCGCGTGTCGAACAGAAACGCGGGATGAGCAAAACCATGAAAAATGCCATCGTCATTGGTGGCGGCGCGGCAACCGGCGCAATCATTGGCGGCATCGCGGGCGGTAAGAAAGGCGCAGCTATCGGCGCCATCGCGGGCGGCGGCGGCGGCGCGCTCTATTCCTGGATCAGGCACAAACAGCACAAGCCGGTCTTTTAATCCCCGCTGATTAAGCGGACTCGCACAAAGGGCCGAAAACCACGCAGGTGATTTTCGGCCCTTTGTGATCAACCGCGTCCGTGTTCGTGGCGGCCTGTGCAGCAACTGATTCATTACGCGCTGGCGCGGTAACGATCAGCAATATACTGATTCAGGATTTCGATGAAGTCAGGAACAATCGTCACGCCCTTCAGCGTCGTTTTCAATTTGCCGTCAACAAAGACCGGCGCGCGCGGTTCTTCGCCGGTGCCGGGCAGGCTGATGCCGATGTTGGCATGCTTCGATTCGCCAGGGCCATTGACGACGCAGCCCATCACGGCCACTTTCATTTCTTCAACTCCCTGGTAACGTTCGCGCCAGACGGGCATCTGACGGCGCAGGTATTTGCTGATGTCGTCGGCCATCTCCTGAAACAGCGTGCTTGTCGTGCGGCCACAACCGGGACAGGCCGTGACCTGCGGGGTAAAGCTGCGAATGTCGAGCGATTGCAGAATCTGCTGCGCGACCAGCACTTCTTCAGCGCGATCACCATTGGGCGCGGGCGTCAGCGAAACGCGAATCGTGTCGCCGATGCCTTCCTGCAACAGAATCGCCAGCCCTGCCGTACTGGCTACAATTCCTTTGGCGCCCATGCCGGCTTCGGTCAGCCCCAGATGCAGCGCGTGATCCGAGCGCCGCGCCAGATTGCGGTACACATCCAGCAGATCCTGCACGCCTGAAACCTTCGCGCTCAAAATAATGTGATCGCGCGGCAGGCCGATCTCTTCGGCCAGTTCCGCCGACTGAATGGCGCTGGTGCAGATGGCCTCCAGCATCACGTCGCGCGCGTCGCGTGGTTGTGCCGCCTGCGCGTTGTCGTTCATCATCCGCGTCAGCAGCGCCTGATCGAGCGACCCCCAGTTAACGCCGATCCGCACGGGCTTGTCGTATGCGATGGCGACTTCGATCATGCGCCTGAAATTGGCATCGTGATGTTTGCCCGCCCCGACATTGCCGGGGTTGATGCGATACTTCGCCAGGTCTCTGGCACAATCGGGAAATTCGGTCAGCAGAATGTGGCCGTTGTAATGAAAATCGCCAATCACAGGCGTGCGATAACCGGCGTCACGCACGCGCGCAACGATTTCAGCGACCCTGGCGGCGGCTTCTCTGGTATTGACGGTGATGCGCACCAGTTCTGATCCGGCCCGCGCGAGCGCCACAATCTGCGCCGCAGTCGCCGCCGCATCAGCCGTGTCAGTATTGGTCATGGACTGCACGACCACCGCCCTGCATCCGCCCACCAGGACGCCGCCAATATTGACCGCGACCGATTTTCTGCGTTCGATGATTGCCATAATTTTTGCTGCCCAAAGAGATCAGCCTGAGTTGAACCGGTAAACCGCATTCTATGTAACGCCCCCCTGAATGGCAAACATCCCCCCTGGGAGCGCTCCCAGGGGGGCGTTGACTTGCCTGAGGTGGGCACCTAAGATGAACGCGCCCTCAATTGCCCCCCGCCATTGTCAGTAAAAAGGAATCCACATGAAATTCAGAATCATCGTTCTTCCCTGCCTTCTCCTCTGCCTGTTCATCGTCGCCGAAGCGCAGACTCGTCCCCGCAAACCAGTCGCGCGGGCTGCCGCCACCGGCGAAGATAAAATCATCACCGGCCTGAAAGAAGCCCTGCGCATCGGCACCGATAACGCGGTCAGCAAAACTGGTCGGCTTGATGGTTATTTCAAAAACGCGGCCATCAAAATTCTGATGCCGAAAAAGATGCAGACCTTTGAGAAGGGTTTGCGTGTCGCCGGGTTCGGGCCGCAGGTGGACGAATTTGTGCTGAGCATGAATCGCGCGGCTGAAAAGGCTGCGCCGCGGGCCGCCAGAATCTTTGTGGATGCCGTCAAACAGATGACCTTTGATGATGCCCGCCGCATTCTGACCGGCGGCGACACGGCAGCGACGAATTATTTCAAGAGCAAAACCTCCGCGCAGCTTTCGACGGCTTTCCATCCAATCATCGAAAAAAGCATGAACGAAGTCGGCGCGACGCGACAATACAAGGATCTGATCGGACGTTACCAGAACATTCCGTTTGCCAGCTCGCTCACCGTGGACATTGATGAATACGTCACCACTGCCGCCATCAACGGCCTGTTTTATATGATCGGTGAGGAGGAAAAGAAGATTCGCAAGGATCCGATGGCTCGCGTGACCAGTATCCTCAAAGACGTTTTTGGCCGCTGACCAGTCTGATCCTGCGACGAGAGTTTAGTCATTCAGGCTTCCTGCTCTTTCGCTTCAGTAAGTTGAGAGTACGCTTGCGATGAGAGCAACAAGCCGCATAGTTACGTTCCTGACGATGGATGACGATCTCAAGACCGAACGCTGAGTTCACCGGGCGGCGGCCTTCGCCATCAGGCCCATCAGTTACGAGAAGCCGCTCCGGGTGCAATGGATGTCAGGCGCGGCTTCGCTTTCGGCGAGCTTGTCGTTTAGTCGCCTTAGGCAGTGATGTTACCAAAGCGCGAAGCACTGTATTTACAGCTTCCGGCGTAGTGAATACCTGCGAGACCTCCGGGTCGAGCAACACTAACAACCGCTCTTCACTTAACTTTCCGGCGAAGCAATTAGGACGTGCTTTGCTGTAATCAAAATCGTACTCCGGTAACATATCCTGCGCCTCTTGCGCCGCCGTTTTAGAAGTCGGTGTTTTCTTCATAAGTTCCCGTGCAAATTTATTTTGGCATAATGAATTGCAGGAAAGCCTAACTGCACGGCAAATCAGAGTTCAAAATGCCAGAATAATTTTGCACCCTTACTTACTACAGCGTCAACTAAGTTTTCTTGTATCTTGAGTTATCGGCATTGACCTGCTGGT
>CAYWDW010000400.1:0-5668 GCA_964457105.1 uncultured Heliobacteriaceae bacterium | reverse complement strand
AAACTGAGTTCAGGTCATGCCGCCAATCTCCCGGCTCAGATGGTTCAGGCCCTGACGCCAACCGCGAATTTCAACTGTGGCGGCAACGACACCACCGCCACGCTGAAGTTTGATAATCAGATGTATGCGGCGCTGCCGCGCGTCGTCGCGCTCGACAGCATTCCGAGCCTGGCGGACGGTAACTCAATGCGCCTGGTGCTGGACCGCATTGGCGGCAACCTGGCAACGGGACTTGATCCGATTGGCCAGGTCTTCGGCATTGCCTACAGCGATGTCGAAAATCCGTACAGCTTCGGCTTTGGTGCGAAGTGTCAGTTCAATCAGCCGTTTGATAATCAGTTCCCGCGGACCAATCCGCGATTGAATCAGATCATTCCGGCGGGCCGCGTCGGCTGGATGAGACTGTGGGGAACGGATGATGTCGCGCTGATCGGGGCGGCGATTAACTTCAATGCCAATGCCGGAACCAATCCGCAAATCTACAATCAGGGGCACGGCCTGCATACGCTGACGCTGACGAATAAAGCCACGCTGCGCATGCCTGTCTTTCCGCCCACCTGCTGAACCGCGCAGGCCGACAACGCAGAGCGGTGGCGCACAGACGAAAATCAGGTCTGTGCGCCACCGCTCGAATTTTTTCTGCGAGGTGTGTTACCGGCTGACCCGGTAGACGCGATACCCGGCCTCATCAACGACGGTCTGATACTTTGCCTTAAAAAAGCGTTCGTCTGCGCCAAACTGATTGCGTTCGACCGGGCCGATGATGACGTAATCCACGCCGTAACGCGCCAGCAGTTGCGCCGCTTCGTCGCCGCCGCGATAAATCGCCAGCACATCGTCTTCACGATCCTTGTAATCAATGCCGTGCGTCCACAAATGACCGGGATAACCCATCAGCGTCTGCCGCCCGGTCAGCGCCACCACTGAATTGTGAATCGGCGCATTCAGCAGCAGCGCGTGCGGTGGCGTCTGTTGCCGAATGGCCTCGGCAGCGTCAAGTTCGCCCTGACTGAACAGCACGACATTTTCAACCGGCGACAACGCGCGCACCACATCCGCCGCGCCAGAAAGCGTCAGCGTCACCAGCAGGGCCGCCGCCGCCATCCGCGCCGTGAGCAGCTTTGAGGCAAACAGACTGGCCACGACCGCCGCGACCAGCGGCACTGAAGCCAGATACCAGTAGAGCAGCACCTTGATGTTGTCCCACGCCCAGGGCGCCAGCAGCACCAGATTCGGCAGGATGAAACAGAGCAGAAACGGCAGATAAAATCGCTGCACGCGCCCGGTCACAACCTTGCGCGTCAGCAGCGCCACCACGAGCAGCGCCAGAAACGCGCCCGCATTGAGCAGCCAGAACCGCAGCGGCGACATCTGCCCCGACATCCACAAATCATAGGCTTCCCAGTACGGATGCCAGGCAAACATCGAACTGCGCGTCGGCGTGGCGCGCAGCCACAAAGCCTGCGGCAGCGCCAGCACTCCGGCAGGAATGAAAAAATACAGCCAGTCCCACGAGAAAAAGAGCAGCGACATCAGCGCGCTCGCAAGCATGATCGAAAAGAACCCGTGCGCGTGCGCCATCGGCATCAGCCCGGCCAGCACGCCAGCCGCGAGCAGCGCGCGCCTTGTCGCCGCCTTGCCGCGTCCGCCTTCAACCGCCTGCCACCACAGCGCCACAATCAGCGCGGCCATCGGCAGCCCGAAAAGCAGCGAGCGTTGCGGAATCAGCAGCGTCGTAAACACGTTGCCCCAGCGCAGGTGCAGATCGGCATTCATCGTGTAACTGCGCGGCAGGTGCGCCAGAAACCCTGTGAGGTCGCTTAGTGACCCGCCCAGGTCGCGTAGAAACCAGATGAATCCGAATCCGCCGTTGAATAAAAAAATGACCGGGGCCAGCCGCGCCGCCAGGCGATTGCCCGTCAGTTTCATCGTCAGCAGTTCGATGCTGCCGACCAGCGCCAGCGCGAGCGTGAAGTTTTCAATGAAGAAAGCCAGCGGCCAGCCCGCTCCGGCGCGTTTGAAAAATGCCGTCAGAAAATCAATCAGGAATGGATAAGTAAACGGCAATCCGTTGAAGATCGGATTATGCGGCGGCAGGTTTTCGCCAAAGACAAACGAGGTGATGACGCTGAAATGAAACGGCAGGTCGCCATAATTGTTCAGCGGCGCGGTGTGCATTCCGTCAGCGCTGAAACTCACGACGCGACTGAACAGCCAGCCGAGCAGCGCAGCCCACGCGAGGTAATAAATCAGCCCCTGGCGATCAGGCGCTGCCGCGCGCAGCGATGCGCGCCAACGGTCAGCCGGAACCGCGCGGTAAAGCGCCACGCCGGCGACGATCAGCAGCAGCGTCGTCAGCCCCAGGGCCGCGCCGTTCAGGCCTGTCAGCAGCGACACCAGCAGGCTGAGCCACGCCAGCGCGAGCAGCCCCGTCACGGCGCCATAACACAGCCGGGCAAAGAACGAAGCTTGTTCGAGAAAAAGAAAGGTCAGCAGCCATCCGTCAGCGACAGCCAGCAGCGTGAGCAGCACAGGTAATATTCCCATCGGTTGATTCTCTGAGTCAGGGCTGATCCGGCAGCGACAAATCATAACCCCGCTGACCGGCGCCGCCAATGCTGCCTGCTCACTCTCGGCCAGCACACTGAATCCTGAATCCTGAATCCTGTTTTTCTGAATATCAGGAATCAGGAATCAGGAATCAGGAATCAGGATGAGTGCCTGATCATTTTGTGAGCATGCGCGCAGGGCAACCTGACGTCGGCACATTTTCTCTAAACCGACGGGGCAAACCGCGTGACCGCAGTTTGACACCCGAAAAAGCCACATTGATAATTCAATTGAAACCCCACGCAACATCGGTGAGAACAGGAGAGTACAGATGAATATGGTGACTATGGAAGAGACAGACCGAGCAACAGTCGGGTTAACCGTCAGCAGGGAGGCAGAAGCAAACCTGCCCACTGAATTCGGCCCGTTCAGAATTATTGGATTTCGCAGCACCACCAGTGACGAGGAATTTGTGGCCCTGGCCAGAGGCATCCTCGACCCTGAGACTCCAACCCTGGTGCGGATTCATTCACAGTGTCTGACCGGCGACGTGTTTCATTCGCTGAAATGCGATTGCGGCCCGCAGCTCGCCCGCGCCATGGAAATGATTCAGGCCGAAGGCGCCGGGGTGATCGTCTATCAGCAGCAGGAAGGACGCGGCATCGGCATCGTCAACAAGATTCGCGCTTATGCCCTGCAGGACGAAGGCGCGGACACGATTGAAGCCAACGTCCGCCTGGGCCTGGCGATTGACGCGCGCGATTACCGGCAGTGCGCCGAGGTTCTCAAACTGCTCGGACTGCGCCGCGTGCGGCTGATGTCGAATAACCCTGACAAGCTGCGCGCCCTGCAGAAAGCCGGTCTTGAAGTCGTCGAGCGCGTTCCGCTGGAAATCAAACCAAACAAGAACGCCGAAAAATACCTGCTGACCAAGAAGGAAAAGATGGGCCATCTGCTGCGGCTCAACGGAATTTTCTGAACCGTCCGAAACAGATTGCAGCGCACAAGGTCAAGGCCGTCCAGGGACAGAACCGGGCGGCCTTGAGTTGCTTTTGAGCCGTGGCTGACCGCATCATAACCCGCGCCTGAAACGCTCCTCACGACAGGCCGAGCGGAATGACAGCAAGATCAACAGCGCCCTGAGCCACAAGGAACGGGAGATGAACAACTCGCTTCAAGCACTGCTGACCGGACTGATTGATTACGCCGGACTCTTTCCGCCTGCCGCGCTGACGATGGAAGCGGCGGTCAGGCAGTATGCCGAATATCTGCAATCTGAACAGGCCAGGCTGCTGGGCCGGTTCATCGTGCCAATGCACCGGCTCGATGAATTTGAGCGCGCCGCCACGCCGCTGCTGCCGAAAGGCAATCCGGTGCAGCCCTGGCACGTCAGCGCGCTGACCGGTGCAGACCTGACGGCTGATCTCAATCACATCGGTGATTTCAACTACCTGCACGCCACAGACGAAAACGCCGGCGCCGCCGTCATTGACACGGTCGAACTGAAGGCCGCGAAAGCCGATGAAATCAGACGCGCGATGAAGGTGCTGCCGCGCTCGCTGGCCGCATATTTTGAAATTCCGGTGACGGCTGATCCGACTGAACTCGTGCTGGTCATGGCGCAGACCGGCGCGCTCGCCAAAGTGCGCACCGGCGGCGTCAACGCGCAGGCTTTCCCTTCGACCACGGATCTGGCCCGTTTTATCAGTGCGTGCGCCGAAGAGCGCGTCGCATTCAAAGCCACTGCCGGACTGCATCATCCGCTGCGCGCCATTTACCGCCTGACTTACGAACCCGACAGCGAGCTGGCCGTGATGCACGGTTTTCTGAATGTCTTTCTGGCCGCCGCCTTCGCGCGCTTTGGCCTGAGCGAGGACGGCATCAGAGAACTGCTCGAAGAGACTTCGCCTGCGGCCTTCCGCTGCGGTGATGAAGCCATCACGTGGCGCACGCACGAACTGACCCTGCAACGCATCGAAGTCGTGCGCCACACCTTTGCGCTGAGCTACGGCTCCTGTTCGTTTGATGAGCCGATTGCCGACCTCAGAAAGATCGGCCTGATGTGAGCTATGAGTTACGCAATCAACGAAACGCACGATCCGCATCTGAAAAGCTGGATTGAAGCGGCCAATCAGCCGGGCTGCGATTTCCCGATTCAGAACCTGCCGTTCGGACTGTTCCGGCGCGCAGGCAGCGATGACCTGCCTTCAATCGGCGTGGCGATTGGCGACCGGATTCTTGATCTGTCAGTCATTGCCGAAGAGTTATGGGCTGAGGATTTTGAGGACGACATTGCCGATGCGTGCAGCATTGAATCGCTCGATTACCTGATGCTGCTCGGGCCTGCAAGCTGGTCTGAACTGCGGCGGCGCGTGAGCGAACTGCTGCGGGCTGACAACGCAGCGCTGCGCGATCAGCGCGAACTCGTTGACGCGGCGCTGGTGCCGATGGCTGAGGCCGAAATGCTGCTGCCCGTGACCATCGGTGATTACACTGACTTTTACGCTTCAGTCTTTCACGCGACTAATGTCGGCAGCATGTTTCGCCCGGATAACCCGCTGCTGCCGAATTACAAGTATGTGCCGATTGGTTATCACGGGCGCGCTTCGTCGGTCATTGTCAGCGGCACGGCGGTGCAGCGTCCGAACGGACAGACGAAAGCGCCTGAGGCCGAGCGGCCAGCCTTCGGGCCGAGCCGCCTGCTCGATTACGAAGTCGAGGTCGGCTTTTTCGTCGGGCCGGGCAACGAGCCTGGCGAGCCGGTCAATATTGGCGAAGCCGAAGCGCACATCTTCGGCTTGTGCCTCGTCAACGACTGGTCGGCGCGTGACATTCAGGCCTGGGAATATCAGCCGCTGGGGCCTTTTCTGGCCAAGAGTTTTGCGACCACGATTTCACCCTGGATCGTCACGATGGAGGCGCTCGCGCCGTTCAGGGTTCCGGCTTTCGAGCGGCCCGCGGGCGATCCTGACCCGCTGCCTTATCTTGATTCGCCTGAGAATCGTGAGCGCGGCGGCATTGAACTGAAAATGGAACTGCTGCTTTCGTCGCCGCAGATGCGCGAGCAGGGAATGGCACCGGTCGCCCTGACGCATCACAACTTCAGCGATGTTTACTG
>CAYWDW010000399.1:0-5678 GCA_964457105.1 uncultured Heliobacteriaceae bacterium | reverse complement strand
CGGGCGCGCCGTCCCGCGTCCCTGATCCGGCGATGGTGGCAGGTTATGACCGCCGACGCTGATTTCAGCGCGCGTTTCGGCCAGTTCCAGTTTGATTTCAAGCGTCACCGGACGCGCCGCTTCAACTGTCACTTTTTTCTCGACGGATTTGAATCCATTGCGGGTAATGGTCACGAGATAACTGCCCGGCGCAAGGCCTTCGACTTTGAAAGCGCCCTGCCCGTCAGTTGTGGCGTTGCGCGTTTCGCCGGTTGGGTCCTGACGAATCGTCACCTGTGCGCCAGTAACGATGGCATTGCCGGGATCTCTGACCGTTCCGGTAATGACGCCTGAATTCTGAGCCGCACCATCGCTGATCAAAGTCAGCGCCGAAAGACCGGCCAAAGCAGCGACGAGCATAAGCTGAAAGTAGCGCATAGAGTCCTCCGACAAATTGTGGCGAAGAGCGGGGCCGGAAAGCTGGTGAAAAATGGAAATCCGTGTTCAGTCAGGATGAGCACCGGAGCAGGCCGTAACGGGGGTCTTTCATCGCTGACTGAGCGTGACTGAGCAGCAGGAGTTTACCACTTCAGGGAAAAAGCGAAAACTGACAGGTTGGCTGATGCCTTAAATCGAACCACAAAATATTGGGACAGTGCGCGAGCGTCAGCGAGCGTCCGGGCCTGTTGTCAGGGCGCTCGCTGACGCTCGCGTCCTGTCCCAAAAACAACAGAAGGAAACCAGATTTGATGCACCCTCTGTGAACCTCTGTGTCCTCAGTGATGGATTTCCCCGTCCCGGACCTTCGTGGTTTGATTTAAGCGCGCGGATGAAATTTCCGGTATGACTTGCGCAGTCTTTCATCCGTGACGTGCGTGTAAATCTGTGTGGTGCTGATGTCGGAATGTCCGAGCATCAATTGCACTGAACGCAGGTCGGCGCCGTGTTCGAGCAGCACCGTCGCAAAGCTGTGGCGCAGCGTGTGCGGCGTAACATTCGGCAAGCCGGCCATCCGCGCATAATCGGTGACGATCTTCCAGAATTTCTGGCGCGTCACCTGGCGACCGCCCTTTTCGACAAAGAGCAGATGCGCCGAAGCGCCATCGAGCAAACGCATCCGCACGGGCATGTATTTCGTCAGCCAGTCCAGCGCCGAACGGCCAATCGGCACGCGCCGCTGTTTGCTGCCCTTGCCAAAACAACTCAGATAACCGGCCTCCCATTCAATGTCAGCCAGCTTCAGCGTCACGAGTTCCGACACGCGCAGGCCGGTGGCATACATCAGTTCAAGCATCGCGCGATCACGCAGCCCGATCCCGGTTTCGACATCCGCCTGTGAGAGCAGTTCGTTGACCTGGGCGAGCGAAAGAAAGACGGGCAGCGTCTGCCAGGCCTTGCGCGCTTCGAGATGTTCCGCCGGGTCTTTTTTGATCAGCCCTTCGCGTTGCAGGTATTTGTAGAGGCCGCGCACCGCCGAGATAAACCGCGTGATGCTGCGTTCATTGAGGCCGTCATCTTTCATCTGCTTTACGACCGCCAGCAGATCGGCGCGATCCAGCGTCAGCAGTTCCTTTTCCTGTTTGAGCGCAAATTCAGCCAGCCGCCGCAAATCGTTTTCATAAGCTCCGAGCGTGTTGGCCGACAATCCTTTTTCGACGCGACAGTAACTGAAAAACTCCTGCAACACCTGGCTGTCATTCATCGTGGCTTCAGTTCTCCTTTCGCAAGAACGTCTGAATCGCCCTCAATGTAGCGCAAAACGCCCGTTTGACAAAATTTTCAGCGCACCCCTAGAATGCCGCGTCTATCGCAATCGAATTCCGGTAACTCTGAAAGGAATTAAAACCCATGCCCATCAGCCCTGATCTGCTCGAAATTCTTGTCTGCCCGGCCTGCAAAGCGAAAGTCGAACTCAAGGCTGATGGCAGCGGGTTGAAGTGTCTCGCCTGCCACCGCGTTTACCCGATCCGCGATGAAATTCCGGTGATGCTCGTTGACGAAGCCAGCATTGAAGACACTGAATCGCCTGTTGCACCGTCGTAATTATCATGCGTCCTGACAGCTCCCCTGCGCTGCTGACCGTTCACGCACCCCCGTTGTATGTCTGTTCCGCTCTTCCAGCAACTGCCTGAAAATTCGCGTGTGTTGTTCATCCGGTTGCGCAACCTGGGCGAAGCGGTGCTGGACACAGCCAATTTGCGCGCGCTCAAACGCTGGCGGCCTGACCTGCAGATCACCACGCTGGTCGAAGCGATTTACACCGAACTTTACGCCGCCGACCCTGACGTTGAAGCCATGCCGCTTGAACGCAGTCAGCAAAACCAGCGCAGTTCATTGCTTTCCCGGCTGAGCATTATCAGAGCGATCAGAAGCCGGAAGTTTGCTGCCGTCGTCAACCTGCACGGCGGGCCGACGAGCGCGCAACTGACGCTGACGAGTGGGGCGCGTTATCGCATCGGCGCGGCGCACTTCCGCAACAGCTACGCTTACAACTATCGCGTGCCGCCTGCCGAAGAGATTCTGCATCGTGACCGCGCCGGTCTGCACACGGTCGAATCACAGTTCGCGTGGTTCAACTGGCTTGGCCTGCCGGACAGCGAACCGGGACCGACACAGCTTTTTGTTGAACCGGCCATGCGTTCATCAGCTCAGGCTGCGTTGCGCGCGGCGGGACTTGATCCGGCAGCGCCTTACGCTGTGCTGGCGCCAACCAATGAGTTTTACACCAAACGCTGGATGCCTGATCGCTATGCGGCGGTCGCGGCGCAGTTGATTGCGCAGGGCTGGCAGGTGGTGATGACCGGCGCGCCAACCGCCGAGCAGCGCGCCCAGCTACAGAGCGTCGGCGAAGCCAGCCGTCATCATCTGCCCGCGCTGAGTTCGCTGAGCATTGGTGAACTGACCGCGCTGATTGCCGACAGCGGTTTGTTCGTGGGCAATGACAGCGGCCCGGCGCACATTGCCGCTGCGGTGCAGACGCCGCTCGTCGTGCTGTTCGGCCCGGCCAGTGCCGTGCGCTGGCGCCCCTGGCACAGCGCGCCGGCTGAGGTTGTGCAGAACTATTTTCAGTGCAATCCGTGCGCGATGTACCGCTGCGAAGCGTTTGACGAACCTGAGTGCATCCGCTCGATCAGCGTGGCGCAGGTGATGCAGGCTGTTGAGAAGGTCCTGAAAGACCAGTAAGGCAAACCAGTCAGCATGCACAAAGGGCGATGGAAGATTCCATCGCCCCTGCACAACGAATCAGCCGGAATGAAACTGGTTAGTAACGGCGCTGATTCTCTTTGTGCCTGTGATAAAGGTAACCGCCAGCCGCGCCGGCCAGACCACCAATCACCGCACCCTTTTTGCCACCGATCAGGCCACCCACTACGGCGCCGCCAGCCGCGCCGATGCCCGTTCTGATGGCGGCCCGCTTGTTCCGCTCACCCCGGTAATCGCGGTCATCATAATAACGATCATCCCGGTTACTGCGATCATCGTAACGCCGGTCATCATAGCGCCGATCATCGTAGCGGCGGTCGTCACGATTGTTGTCGTAGTAATTGTTATTGTAAGTCACCTGGCGTGAACGTGTGCGGCGGTGATCCTGCGCCATGGCGCCCGGAACCATCGTGGTAAAAACCAGGCCCAGAGCCAGCATCGTCAGCACTGCATTTTTGCGAATTGAAGTGGTCATCAGCTCCTCCTGTCGTGCAGCCGCGGGCTGCTTTTCATTTCCTTTGGTCAAAACTCGTCCGGTCTCGCCCGTCCATCAGCTCCTGCTGACTCAAGACCTGCCCGCCTGATTACAAGCATCGTGCCAGATCGGCCAGATGCACCGCGCCAGCTTTCATCAGTGCCCGAAGCATTGCGGCAAGAGTGACTTAATCAATCACGGAACGAAGCGCAGCAATTTTCCTGACTTTCACTCGCAAATACATTTCAGCACCTTTCGGTCAGGCAATCACACCAAATGGTGAATCACCGGGTTGTCGCCGCTGCGGCTTGTCATCACGCAGTCCCGGCCTTAGCATACGGCGCGTGACTGAAACCGCTGAAATCAGACTCATCGCCATTCGCCATCTGCCCGAAATCGTGCCGGGTGACGAACTCGGTTCATTGATCGTTAATGCGGCTCGCGCTTCGGGCGTGCGCCTGGCTGACGGCGACGTGCTGGTGGTTGCACAAAAGATCATCTCAAAATCCGAAGGTCGTCTGGTCAGCCTGGCTTCGGTCACGCCTTCGCCGCAGGCGCTCGAACTTGCCGAAAGGCAGCGCCACGACCCGCGCCTGATTGAAGTGATTCTGACTGAATCAGCACAACTGCTGCGCCGCGACGCGCACGTGCTGATTACCGAAACCAGACACGGCTTCGTCTGCGCCAATGCCGGCGTTGATAAATCGAATGTCAGCGGCGATGACATGGTTTCGCTGCTGCCTGTCGCGCCGGATGAATCGGCGCAACGGTTGAAGCAGAGAATTGATCACCTGCTCGGCGTCAGCGTCGCAGTCATCATTACTGATACCTTTGGCCGCGCCTGGCGCGAAGGCCTGACCAATGCAGCTATTGGTGTCGCCGGAATGAATCCGCTCAAGGATTATCGCGGTGAAAAGGATGATTGCGGCAAGGAACTGTCAGCCACTGTGCTGGCCGTCGCCGATGAAATTGCCGCCGCGTCAGGCCTGTTGATGCAGAAAAACGCGCGCGTGCCCGTCGTGATTGTGCGCGGCTGTCAGTACGAACCAGGCGACGGCAGCGCACAACAACTGATTCGCGCCAGAGAACGCGATCTGTTCCGCTGAGTTCAATCTCAATCTCAATCCCAAATCTCGAATCTCAAATTTCAAATTCATGAAGATCACAGCCCTGGCCGGAGGAGTCGGCGCTTCAAAACTGCTCGAAGGTCTCGTGCGCGCCCTGCCGCCCGAAGACATTTCAATCATCGTCAACACCGGCGATGACGCTGAGTTTTTCGGCGCTCACGTTTCGCCTGACATTGACATTGTGACTTACACGCTGGCCGGTATCGTCAATCGTGAACAGGGCTGGGGCATTGCGGGCGATACGTTTCACTGTCTGGAAATGATGGCCCGGTATCGCGGCCCGCAATGGTTCAACCTGGGCGACCGTGACCTGGCGACGTGCCTGCATCGCGCCGAACAGATGCGCCGGGGTCGCACACTTTCTGAAATCACTGACGAAGTGCGCCGCGCCCTGGGCGTCAGGTCGCGCATTCTGCCGATGACTGACGCTTACACGCCGACCACAGTCATCACTGCCGATGGCTCGCTTCACTTTCAGGAATATTTCGTCAGACATCGCACGCAGATTCCGATTACCGGACTGCGTTTTGAAAACATTGCAGCGGCTCGCCCTGCGCCCGGCGTGATCGAAGCCATTCACGAGGCTGACGCGATCATCATCTGTCCGAGCAATCCGCTGATCAGCATCGGCCCGATTCTCGCGGTGCCGGGCATTCGTGACGCGCTGAAGGAAACGAAAGCAACTGTTGCCGCCATCAGCCCGGTCGTCGGCGGCGCATCGCTCAAAGGCCCGACTGATCGCATGCTCAGACAACTCGGCCTTGAATCTTCAGCCGCGCAGGTCGCCAGGCTCTATCAGGACTTTCTGGATGTTTACCTTATTGATGAACAGGACCGCGCGGCGCGGGAAGAGATGGCAGGACTCGGACTGAAAGTGACAGTCACACAAACAG
>CAYWDW010000398.1:0-5681 GCA_964457105.1 uncultured Heliobacteriaceae bacterium | reverse complement strand
GGCTTCTGGATTCTCGATAATGTGACGCCGCTGCGACAGATCAATAATCAGGTGGCGGCGGCTGAGGCTTATCTGTTCAAGCCGCAACTGACTTATCGCGTGCGGCGCAGCCTGAACACGGACACGCCGATTCCGCCCGAAGAACCGATGGGTCAGAATCCGCCCGACGGCGCGCTGATTGATTATCATCTGAAATCGGACGCGGGCGAGGTCACGCTGGAAATTCTGGACACACAGAACCGACTGGTGCGGCGCTATTCGAGCAGGGATCAGCCGGACGTGATTGACGCGCGGACGCAGGCTTACCCAACTTACTGGTTCCGCCCGCCGCGTGTGCTGTCAGCAAAGGCAGGCATGCAAAGGTGGGCGTGGGATTTGCGTTATCCGCCGCCTGCGGGCTTTCCGCGTTCGTATCCGATGACGGCGATTTACCACGACACGCCGCCGCAGCCGGTCGGGCCGACCGTGCTGCCGGGCGATTACACGGTGAGGCTGACCGTTGACGGCAGGAGTTTCACGCAGCCGCTGACGATCAGAATGGATCCGCGGGTGACGACCGCGCCCGCAGGCATTGCGAAGATGCACGAAGTGGCCCTGCGCTGTTACGACAACATCGGGCACATTCGCGCGACACAGGCCGGGATTCGCCACCTGCGCGAACAGTTGAAAACCACAAAGGCACAGGCCGAACGCGCCGGAGCGAATGCTTTGGTCAGCGCCATTGCCGAGCTTGATAAAAAGGCCGCCGCGATGGAAGGCCGTTCGGGCGGGCTTGATGCCTTTGGCGGCAGCAGTCGTGAACCGGGCCTGGCCGGGCTGAGCTTCAACTTTCTGTCGCTGATGAATCTGGTCGAAGGCGCTGACGTCGCGCCGACGACGCAGGCCGTCGCGGCTTCAGACGAATTGCAGCAGAAGCTCACCGAACAGATAACGCGCTGGAATGAAATCAAAAACAGCGAGGTGAAATCACTCAACCAGCAGCTTCGGCAAAGCGGGCTGCCTGCGATCAGCTTTCAATGATGGATTGCCAGGCCGGCGTGTCAATGCCGGCCTGGCGAACAGACATGGGCATTGAATCAATCATTCGTGAACGAGTCAGGCTGGCGCCTTACACGACGCTGGGCATTGGCGGCCCGGCGCGTTTTTTCGTTGATGCGCTGACCGAAGATGACGTGCTGAACGCGGTGGACTGGGCGGCTGATCGTTCGCTGCCCGTCTTCATTCTGAGCGGCGGCAGCAACGTGCTGGTGTCGGATGACGGATTTGCGGGCCTGGTGGTGCGCGTGGCCATCCGGGGCATCAGCTCACGCGCGCGGGGCAGCACGATGCTCGTGACGGCGGCGGCAGGCGAAGTCTGGGATCATTTTGTGGCCTGGTGCGTGGAGCGGCATCTGGCCGGGGTGGAATGTCTGAGCGGCATTCCCGGCAGCGTGGGCGGGACGCCGGTGCAAAACGTCGGCGCTTATGGTCAGGAAGTGAGCGAAACGATTCAGGCCGTGCGCGCCTATGACCGGCAGCAGCGCCGGGTGGTTGAACTGAGCAGCCGCGAATGCCGGTTCAGTTATCGCGCGAGCATTTTCAATACGACTGAGCGTGACCGTTACGTTGTGCTGGCGGTCACGTTTGCGCTGACGATGCACGGCCATCCGGCGCTGAAGTATCAGGAACTGAAAAATCATTTCGCCGGGCGCGGCGGTCTGCCGTCACTCGACGAAGTCCGCGAGGCCGTGCGCGCCATCCGGGCGAAAAAAGGCATGCTGATTGTGCCGCACGATGCCGACTGTCGCAGCGCCGGATCGTTTTTCAAAAACCCGGTCATCACCATTGACAGACTGGCTGAAATTGAACAGGTCGCCCGCAAACAACGACTGATCGGGAAAGACGACCGCCTGCCGCATTTCGCAGCGCCTGAAGGCAGCGTCAAAATTCCGGCGGCGTGGCTGATCGAACAGGCCGGGTTTCAGAAAGGGCTGGTCAAAGGTCGCGTCGGCCTTTCCTCAAAGCATCCGCTGGCGATCATCAATCGCGGCGGCGCAACGGCGAGCGAAGTGCTGTGGCTGATGCGCGAAATTCAGGAACGGGTGCAGGAGAAATTCGGCGTGAAGCTCACCCCTGAGCCGGTCTTCGTCAGCGCCGACGGCTGGTAAGATTTCGCCTCCCGTGCCTGCGCCTTCCGCACGCCGGGACCACTGCCGACTCATCCCTGGTTCGTCCAATTTTCACACCCGGGAAAATCCTGAAAGCTTTGCCGCCGTCTTGTCAAAACTCATCCGGCAGGCTTATGCTGCGTGCCGCTGACTTCAATTCATCAGGAGAATTTTCACCCCTGCAAGCTGCTTCCTTTGTTCCCCTGGATCTGGCTGCTCAGGCGGTTTAGCTGCTTCGTCCTCATCCGGCGACTGGAAAAAAACGCAGGTTGCGTCTGATTTCAAATTACATTTTTACGATGCGTCAATGTTTGTTTCGCTGCCGCTGAACAGGTCGTCGGCGACGGGATGGTATTCATCAGCGTCGAACGGCGGGCGTCTGGCTGTCGCACTCATTATCAGCCGGATCGGGTTTTCAGCCTGACACCGGGTTACTCACCAACCGAGGAGGTTATCGAATGAAGTTAAGACAAGCGTCACTGCTGATATTGTCGTTGCTGCTGACTCTTTCACCCCTGAGCGTGCTGGCGCAGCAGACGCCTGCCCGCAGCGGCGGGACGGCGAGCAACGCACTGCCGGATCCGGATGATGATTCGGACATTCCTGAATTTGCCAAAGGCCGGATTAACAAGGCCGATTACCTGCAGCGGCGGGATGAAC
Organism: uncultured Heliobacteriaceae bacterium; assembly: GCA_964457105.1. Classification (GTDB taxonomy): domain Bacteria; phylum Acidobacteriota; class Blastocatellia; order RBC074; family RBC074; genus DASRDU01. Next base: position 2,874 of record CAYWDW010000398.1, on the reverse strand, counting down.
AGATCAAACGCCTGCGCGGCATTGACGATCTGATCAGGCTGGGCCGCGGCAATCTGCGCGGCGTCGCTGTGCGTCAGATGCAGCGGCAGCTCAGACTGAGCGGCGGCCTGCCCGGCGCTGCCGAACCGGAAGCCAGTGAGCTGCGCCTGCCAGCCATCAACGTCATGGCAGCCGGCGGAAGCTGGACTGAACTCGGCCCGGCGCCCATCCCCAACGGGCAGACGACCGGCACCTCGACCCCGGTCAGCGGGCGCACGGTTTCAATTTCCATTCACCCGACCAATCCTGACATTGCTTATGTCGGCACGGCGCAGGGCGGGTTGTATCGCACGCTCAACGGCGGCGCGTCCTGGACGCAGTTGATGGATAACGCACAGTCGCTGGCCGTTGGCGCTGTGGCCATTTCGCCTTCCAACCCCTCGACCGTCTGGGTCGGCACGGGCGAATCGAGTTTTTCCTGCGACAGCTTTTTCGGAGTCGGCGTTTATCGCATCGAGAATGCCGACGGCGCTTCGCCGACGCTCAACGGTCCGTTCACTCAGGACGGGGGCGGCAATAACGTGCTTGGCAACCGATCAATCAGCAAAATCCTGGTTCACCCGACCGATCCCAACACGATCTTTGTGACGACGACTTCGGGCATCGGCGGCATCGGCTGCGACACGGCGGCGACCCTGCCGACGCGCGGCCTTTACCGTTCGACCAACGCGGGCAGCGCCGCGCCGACCTTTACGAGGCTGGCCATCGGCAGCAGCACCGCGAACCTGAATACGAGCGACGCCGTGTTTGAGCCGGGCAATCCCAACAACCTGCTGGTCGCCGTGATGGGCACCACCACTGAAAGCGGCGGCATCTATCGCACCACGAATGCCAATGACGCGACCCCGACCTTTACGCGCGCGCTCGCGCTCGGCACCTCTTCCGCGCGCTATCGGGTCACGTTTGCGATCACCAAAATCGGCTCAACCGTGACTGCCTATGCCGCCACGTCTGAACCTTCCAAAGGCGCCTGCGGCGCGCTGGGGTACGGCGGACAGTTGCGCAAATCAACCAACGGCGGCGCGTCCTGGGGGGCGGCCATCAGCGGCGCTGCCGGATTCGGCGGGCAACAGGGATCTTACAATCTCTCGGTTGACGTGGACCCGACCAACACCAATGTCGTCTATGTCGGCGGCCAGGTCAGCGGTTCGTGCGGCGCGGCGGCGCTGAAAAAGACGACCAACGGTTCCAGTTTCGCGGTCAGCGAAACCGGGCTGCACGCCGACACGCACTTTATCGCGGTCGCTCCGTCAAACTCCAATGTCGTTTACACCGGCAACGATGGCGGTATTTACCGCTCGGACAACGCCGGGGGAAGCTGGACGAGCCTGAACAAGGCCGGCTTCAATGCGACACAGTTTCAGAGCATTGCGCTGCATCCGACCGACCGCTGGTTCAGCATCGGCGGCACGCAGGACAACGGCACCGAATGGCTGCGCCCGGACAACACGTGGACGCGCGCTGATTTTGGCGATGGCGGCTTTGCGCTGATTGATCAGAACGCCACCGACACCACCAACGTGACGATGTATCACACCTATTACAACGTGGTCGGCACGAGCGGGCTGGTGGGCTTTGCGCGCGTGACCAATACGGCCAACGCCCAGGACAACGGCTGGACTTTCTTCGGTTGCGGCGGCACGGCCAACGGCATCAACTGCGGCGATTCAGCCGTTGAGTTTTATGCGCCGATGACCCTGGGGCCGGGCAATCCGAACACATTTTATTTTGGCACCGACCGGCTCTATCGTTCGACCAATCAGGGCACGAATATGACGGTCGTCAGTCAGCAGTTCGTCTCGGGCGTGGCAGTCAGCGCGATTGGCATTTCGCGCCAGAACGACAACGTGCGCATCGTCGGACTCAATAACGGCAAGGTCTTTGCCACCTCGACCGGCTCAACGACGATGACCGATGTGACCGGCCCGATTCCGGCGAAGTATGTCGCCCGCGCCGTGATTGATCCGAACAATCAGAACACGGCTTACGTCACGCTGGCGGGTTTCGGCCTCGCCGCCGGGCAGCACGTCTGGAAGACGACCAACCTTAACGCCGCCTCGCCAACGTGGACGGCTGCCGGCAATGGCATCCCGGATGTGCCGGTCAATGCCTTCGCAGTTGACCCGAACGATTCGAGCAATGTGTTTGCGGGAACTGACATCGGCGTTTACAACTCGACCGATGGCGGCGCGAACTGGGCGCCTTACGGTTCCGGCCTGCCGGTCGTCGCGGTGTTTGATCTGGCGATTCAGAATGCGAATCGCATTCTGCGCATCGCCACGCACGGACGCGGCCTGTGGGAAACCAGCCTGAGCAGCACCCCGCCACCGCCGCCTGCGGCCCCGACCGCGCTTGGCGCCACGGCAGTGTCGTCAAGCCAGATCAACCTCGCGTGGACCGACAACGCCAACAACGAAGACGGCTTCAAGATTGAGCGTTGCCAGGGCGCGGGCTGCAACAACTTCGCGCAGGTGGCGACTGTTGGTGCCAACGCGACGACTTACAACGACACCGGCCTCACGGCCAGCACGTCTTACAGCTATCGCGTGCGCGCCAGCAACAGCGGCGGTGATTCGGGCTATTCCAACAACGCTTCGGCCACCACGCAGGCTGCGGCGCAACCGCCTGCCGCGCCGACGGCCCTGTCGGCCACCGCCATTTCAGCCAGCCAGATCAACCTCGCGTGGACCGACAACGCCAACAACGAAGACGGCTTCAAGATTGAGCGTTGCCAGGGCGCGGGCTGCAACAACTTCGCGCAGGTGGCGACTGTTGGTGCCAACGCGACGACTTACAACGACACCGGCCTCACGGCCAGCACGTCTTACAGCTATC
>CAYWDW010000397.1:0-5699 GCA_964457105.1 uncultured Heliobacteriaceae bacterium | reverse complement strand
GGCGCGAATTCAGGGTGATGCTCATAGCGAATGCCAAAGCCCGCTTCAAGCAGGTAAGCGAAATCAGGCGACTTGCTCCAGCCGGCCAGTTGCGACGTGTTGCGCAACCGCGTGTCAATCACTGTGCGCACGCCCGCGTCGCGCAGCAGTTCGATAAATTCGCGCAGGCTCTTTTTCGTAAATCCGATGGTGAAGATAACTGGCATCAGAACAGACTCGGTTGTGCAGGCTCGAACTCTTCCCTGGTCGAAGCGACGAGGGTGCCCGCGTGTGTGATGTGCTGCACCGCCACGCCGCGCCTGGCGAGCGTGCGGGTAATCAGGTGATAACGATGGCAGTGCTGAAAATCGGCTTCGCTGCACATAAAGGCCACGCGCGCCTGAGCGCCAAGTTGCAGCAGGCTTTCAATCCCGGCCAGGTAAAACGGTGCCTGTGCGAGCAGGTCATAATCAACTTTGCCGCTCGGCAGATAAAATTCGCTGCCCGGCGGACGCCCGCCAATCCGGTCACCCATAAACACATATTCAATGCCTTCGTCCTGTAGCGCCGCGCGCAGCAGATCGCGGCTGAATTGCGGCGAGTAGCGGCTGTAAGGCTGGCTGCGCGTATCTGCCAGTTTTTCTATGCCGTGCGCCTTAAGCAGCGCGAGGAAGGCTGAGATTTCGACATTGCTGTGACCAATGCTGTACAGAGTCATAACGCAGGCTGATTATCTGTCACCTCAATAATACCCATCACAACTGACCGTTCGCTTGCCGCGCAAGGGCAGCAGTTTCGACAGCGATTCAACTTTCCGATGCTTTGAAAGTGTCGTCAGCGCGAGCCGCGCCGCGACGACACACCGCGTCGCAGATCAGGTCAGCATTCGCATATTTTTTCTCCCCTGAAACAAATGGCTGATTCGCTCACCGCAGAGAATACAACGGCAGCAGGCTGAATTAACAGCGCCCAGGTGCCATAAAAAACCGGCGGCTTTGGTGAGCCGCCGGTTCATTCGTTGATGAGCTTTCATTGGCCGCTGTCTCAATGGCCGCGCAGTTCGGCGTAGTGGACAAAGAACCAGTAGGTGATGCCGGCCCACGCCGCCAGATTCACGAGCGACAGGATCAGGCCGAAGTTTTTGACCTGCGCACTGCGCCCGCCGCGACCTCCTTTATGGCCATACATCAGCATCGCCACGAGCAGGCCGACCACGATCCAGAAGAACAGGCGAATGCCGTAATCGAGCAGGCCGGCATTGGCGATATATTTATTCACCTGCCAGATGGTCAGAATGATCGTGGCAATGATCGCAATGATGGCTGCGACCGGAGGCGTGTAATTTTTGTTTGCCGTGCTGCTGGCCGCCGTCTCTTTCTCAGCTCCCAGCCGACTGTTGGCATAGCTGTAAGCGAAGTACACAACCAGCCCGATGGACATCCAGTCAATCAGCCGAATCCACGTATCAAGCGGCAGGCTGTTCATCAGGTAGGCGGCTGAAACGACCGTGCCAATCGGGATGAAGGGCGAGAGCGGCACTCTGAACGGGCGTTTCATGTCGGGGTTGGTTTCGCGCAGGATGATGATGCCCGTGCCCACGATCACGAACGCGAACAGGGTGCCGATGCTGACGAGTTCGCCAAGCAGGCTGATCGGCACAAACCCGGCCAGAATGGCGACAATCGCGCCGGTAATCGCGGTCGTGATGTGCGGCGTCTGAAACTTCGGATGCACTTTGGCGGCCCAGGTCGGCAGCAGTCCGTCCTTCGACATCGAATAGAAAACGCGCGGCTGACCCATCACCATCACGACCATCGTCGAACTCAGCCCCAGCACGGCGCCGACTTTGATAATCGTCGGAAAGACCGACAGGATCGTCCCCATCGTCGTGCCCTGGGCCACCTGCAGCGCGGCGTCAATCGCCACCGCAATCGGAGCCGCGGCATTGGTCAGCAGCTTGTAATCAACCAGTCCGACCACGATGCCCGCGACCAGCACATACAGAACGGTGCAGATGGCCAGCGAACCGAGAATGCCGAAGGGCATATCGCGTTGCGGATTGCGGGCTTCCTGCGCGGCGGTCGAAACCGCGTCAAAGCCGATGTAGGCGAAGAAAATCACCGCCGCCCCGGTAATCACGCCGCCAAATCCGAACGGCATAAATTCCGCGCAGCCCGGAGTGCCCGGCGCACAGCCGATGCCCAGATTGGCCCTGTTGACGTAACCAATGCCCGCGATGATGAACAGGACCACGACCAGCACCTTGATCAGGACGATGATCGAATTGAACCGCGCCGATTCCTTGATGCCCCTGATCAGCAGCAGCGTCACGGCAATGGCAATCAGCAGGCCCGGCAGGTTGATCAGCCCCGACACCTTGCTGCCGTCAGCCAGGGTGACTTTGTCCCACGGCCCGGCAGTTAAAATGGCCGGTAAATTCAGCGGCAGACCCGTCCACTGGCTGATGTCCTTGAATAAGCTGACCACATAACCCGACCAGCCAACGGCGACCGTCGCCGCGCCGAAGGCGTATTCCAGAATCAAATCCCAGCCGATGATCCACGCGACAAACTCGCCCAGGGTGCCGTAGCCGTAAGCGTAGGCCGAACCCGAAATCGGTACGCTCGCGGCAAATTCCGAATAACAAAGCGCAGCGAAGGTGCTGACAATGCCGGCCAGAATCATTGAAATGATGACCGCTGGTCCGGCGTGCTTGCCGGCGGCCTGTCCGGTCAGCACAAAGATGCCGGTGCCGATGATCGCGCCGATGCCGAGCATAGTCAGATCCAGCGAATTGAGCGTTTTCTTTAAGGTATGGGTGCCGGTTTCCTGGGCCTCGGCAATAATCAGATCAATTGACTTCGTGGCGAAAAGTGACATTGAAGCCTCCTTCGAGTGCTGGTGATTGGTTCCGGTGTCAGACGGTCAGAGTTTTCCTGAAGCGAGCGAAATGCGCGAATGAAGATCAGGCCGCGATCAGGTTCAGTGTGCCGTGTGATTCAGGATATGTCGCAAAAGGAATGAACTGCATCAGCGACGCCGCGTAGTTTCAATGATTGCGGCAGAAGTTGCAAGGCTGGCTCCGGCCATCCGGGCTGAAAAGCAGAATGGGCGATTCGCTCAGCAAATCGCCCATCAAAATTAGTTCTGCTCACTTGCCTGACGGAGTCGCCGGTTGCGTCACCGGCGGCGGTTCAAGCGCAGGCCTTGAGAATGTGCGCATAATGTCGTTGCCAATGACAAAGGCCATCAGCAGCAGCACCATGACAAAGCCGACCTGCTGAAACCGCTCGCGCATATTCATCGTCAGCGTCAGACCGACCAGGCCCATCAGCCCTTCGATGATAATCAGCAGAATCACTCCGCCGTCCAGCACCGGAATCGGCAGCAGGTTGACGATGCCCAGGTTCAGGCTGAGCAGACCCATCAGTGAAATCACTCCGGCCCAGCCGGCCAGGCGAAAGGTGTCAGCCGTCTGCTCGGCAATGCCAATCGGCCCTGCCAGCGCATCTTTGGCCGACCGCTTCCCTTCAAAAATCTGCCCGAAAACCACGCCCGTCATCTTCAGGATGCGCAGATTGAATTTCCAGCCATAAGCCAGCGCCGCAGCCAGCGAATCGGCCTTGACGAAGGTGGTGTTGGGTTGAATGTTGAAGCCGAGCAGGTATTCCGAGCCTTCTTTGCGCGGGGCTGCCTTGATTTCGAGCGTCTCTGTGCCGCGCGTCACTTTGAGCGTGACGGGTTGCCCGTTGCTGTCGTTGAGCGTCTGCTTGAACTGCTCGATTGAAGTCACTGGCGCGCTGTTGATGGCCACAATGTTGTCACCGGTTCTGAGTCCGGCAGCCGCCGCCGGGAAGCCCGCTTTGACGTTGCCCACGCCGATGTGATCAGCCGGCGGCCTGATGCCAGCGTCGCCAATCGGTTCGCCGCTGCGCAGCTTTTCGGTCTGCGGCGTCAGCGTGACCGACAGCAGTTGACCGCCACGTTCAATCTGCATCGGAATCGCCTCGCCCGGACGAATCCTGACATCATCCAGAAATTCATCCCACGTCGGATATTTGACATTGAAATAGCTGCGAATCTGATCGCCTGGCTGCAGCCCGGCCTGTTGCGCCGCTGAACCCGGCTCGACTGCCCCGACGACGATCTTCTGCGACATCATCACGTCATCCTGATAGCCGATCAGGATGGCCGCCGTGGGAATCAGAATGGCGGTGGCGATATTGAAGGCCGGCCCGGCAGCAGCGACCAGCAGCCGCTTCCATTTCGGGTGCGCCAGGAATTCATCAATCGAACCTTCGCTTTTACCCTGGATCATCTCCAGGTTTTCACCGCGAAACTTGACATACCCGCCCAGCGGAATCGCGCTGATGCGGTAATCGGTTTCGCCATAGCGAAAGCCCAGCAGGCGCGGGCCGAACCCGACCGAGAATGTCTCGACCGCGATCCCCAGCATCTTGGCGACGATGAAATGACCGAATTCGTGAATCACGATCATCGCCACCAGAATCACAACAAAAGACAGATAAGCCTGGAAGTTTTGCACCCTGGATCTCCTTACTCAGTCGCTGCCGGACTGAAAAAAACAATCGCTGCATCGCGCGTGCCCGGCGCGGTTGCGCGCCTCATGGCAACCGCGCGACCTGACCGCAGTCCCAAAGTTTATGGGACGAACTGAGGCAGTGTCAAAGCGGGGCTGTGGGTGAAGCGGAGGCACTCAGTCAGATGCCGCGCCAGTGCTTTGGTTTGCAGTCGTGGTGATTAATTTGCTGACGTAAATGCGCGCCCACTGATCGGCGGCAAGGACTGTGTCAAGGTCAGTGACTGGTTGCGGGGAGTGCGCGGCGCAGGCGGCACCAATCAGTTGCGGAATCTGACCAAAGCGAATCTGCTCGCGCAAAAACGCGGCGACCGCAATTTCATTGGCCGCATTGAGAACCGCCGGCATCGTGCCGCCCGTGCGCAGCGCCTGGTAAGCAAGCGTGATGCACGGAAAGCGTTCGGGGTCGGGGTGATGAAATTCCAGGCGGCTCAGCGTGGCCAGATCAAGCGGCGGCAGCTCGCCTGGTTTTCTTTCAGGATAAGTCAGCGCGTACTGAATCGCGTGTCGCATGTCGGTCACGCCCATTTGCGCGATGATTGAACCGTCAACGAGTTCAATCATCGAATGAACGACCGATTGCGGATGCACGATGATGTCAATCTCGTCGGCGGTGCGGCCAAACAACCAGCGGGCTTCGATCACTTCGAGGCCCTTGTTCATCAGCGTGGCTGAATCAATCGTGATCTTGGCGCCCATATTCCAGGTAGGATGTTTCAGCGCCTGGGCGGGCGTGGCCTGCTCAATCTCTGCTTTTGTCGCCGTGCGAAACGGGCCGCCCGAGGCGGTCAGAATCAGGCGGCGGATTTCGTGATGCCGCTCGCCGCGCAGGCACTGATGCAGCGCGTTATGTTCGCTGTCCACCGGCAGCAGTTCCGCGCCTGATTTTGCCGCCGCGCGCGTCATCAGTTCACCGGCAATCACCAGCGTTTCCTTGTTGGCCAGCGCGACCCGGCGGCCTGCTTCAAGCGCGCGATAAGTCGGCAGCAGACCGAGCGCGCCCACGACCGCGCCGATGACGATTTCAACGCCGTCGCATAAAGCGACTTCAGTTAACCCGGCCACGCCGGTCGTGATCCTGGGCGGCGCGGTGATGGCGCGCTCGCTGAGTTCGGCGCGC
>CAYWDW010000396.1:0-5719 GCA_964457105.1 uncultured Heliobacteriaceae bacterium | reverse complement strand
GGGCAATCGGCGAGACTGCTTCACTGTCAGGGTACAACTTTGACTTCGTACACCCGCCTGCTGCGGTTGAGTTGCGCGCGCCTGAGTCGGCAGTTAAGCTGATCGTGATCGCCTGGCCACAGCAGGTATGACTGATTTCCGATGGTTTCGGTTCAGCCGCGAAGAGTATTTCATGCGCAATGCAGTCCTGACTTTTACAATGGTGATTGCTGTCTTCACCATCTGCCTTGACCCGGTCATTCAGATCAGGGCGGATGATGCGGCTGATTCATCGGCCCGCGTGCAGGCACAACTCCGGCAGGCACGCGAGGCCCTGGGCGGTGAGGCGGCGCTGGAAGGCGTCAGAACGCTGTCGGCTTCGGCGCGATATTATCGCCCGACTCGTTACGTCCTGGTCTCTTACAAAAAGGTTGAGGAGAAAGAGAAAAGACTGTCGGGCAAAATGGAGTTTGATTATGTCGCGCCGGACCGGTTTCGCCGCAAAGAGTCGGGTGAAACGCTGCGTGAATTCAGTTACAGCTTCGCTGAAATCATCAATGGCCGCGAGGCCTGGCGCGATCCGCCTGCGCCGCCGCCAACGCAGGCCGGCGGCAGAATCGTCAATGTCGAGGATGTCGCCGAAGCCGAACGGCAGCGCGCACAGTCGCTGCAACTGCAGTTTACTTATTACCTGCTCGCGTGGTTCGGTCGCACCAGCCCGTCATATCCCGTCGAGATCAGTTACGAAGGCCAAACCGAAGTGGCCGGTCAGCGCGCCGAAGCCATCTTTGTCAGTGGCCGCAAAGGACTCAGCTTTTTCTTTCTCTTCGATCAGCAAACGCACCTGCCGCTCGCGGCCAGCACCACCTTTGTGGACCCGCTCAACGTGCCGGTGCTGTTTCAGCCCGCGCCCTTCTCCCGCCAGATGAACCGCGAAATCTTTGCCGCGGCCCGCCGCGAAGCCGCCGCCCGGCGCAGGCGACCGCAGCGCGTCCAGATGCGCGTGCTGTTTGCCGATTACCGCCGGGTGCAGGGCCTGCTGCTGCCGCACCGCATCACGACCACGTTCAATCAACAGGTTTTTGAAGAGGTCGAAATCAGGGAATACAAAATCAACCGCGAGATCAGCCCGAAGAAATTTGCGGACAAAAGAAGCGGGCGATCCTGAAGCTGAAGCAAAACAGGCAAGACCGGGACAGTCCGCGCGCGTCCGCGACCGGGTGCCGCTGGTCACTCGCGTCTGACCGGCCCCAGCGTTTCATCCAGCCAGGCATTGATGACCGGGACGGCGATTTCAAATGGCGGGCTGTGGCCGGAATCGTAGAGAACCATTTTCTTCGGTTCGCGCAGCAGTTTGAAAAGCGGTTCGATTCGCGTCCTGAGCGGATTGACCTCATCGTACCGGCCATTGAGCATCAGCACTGGCGCGCTGATGTGCGGGGCAAAATTCGCCGGGCTGACTTCGGCCAGCCAGCGCGCGTCTCCCTTCGGAAGCCCGCCCGCCACCAGCACCACCGCGCGGAAGCGGCTTTCAACGGCGGCGTAAATCAGCCCTTCCTGCGCGCCCTGGCTGAAGCCGTAATAAACCGGACGGCTCAGGTCAATGTCGGCGCGCGTCGCCAGATAATCGAGGCCGCGACTCAGGTCGGTGGCGTTGCTCACGACCTCTTCGCGCCGCCTGACTGTGTTCCATCCCGGCGAAACGTAACCGGGCGGATGCTCGCGTTCCCTGAATCCTTTGAAGACCACGCTGAACACAGCGCGACCTGATTTGATGAACGGCGCAACCTGCATCTCCGCCGATTCAGCCGCAGTGAAATAGCCGCCGTAAGCGTCACCGGCAGGCACGTACTGAATGACCTGAAAAGGCGGGCGCGCGCTTTTGGGCAGATACAGGTAAGCCATCGCGCGCTCACCCTTCGCGCCCGCATAAGTGATCTTTTCGCGCCGCCATTCGCTGCCTTCGCTGACCTCCACGACCTGCGCGCCGAGCGGCGACTGATCGTAGCGGAAATGACTGAGCCTGGCTCTGAATTCAGCTTCACTGGTCGGCGGATGAACCGGAATTTCCTCGAACGTTCCAATCTGCGTTGCGCCCTGATCGCCGGTGGCATTCGGCAGCATCTGCACGCAGCGAAAGCCGAGTTTGTCTGAACTGAAGAAACCCGGCAAAGCGCCGATGTCAGAGAACAGATAAAACGGATCGCCCCAGGACCCGCCCGCCACCGTGAAGCCTTCAGAAACGGCATTGAGGCACCATTCAGAAACGTTGCCGGCCATGTGATAACAGCCAAACGGACTCAGGCCGAACTCAAGGCTGGTCACCGGAACCGTGGCGCGACCGTTGAAATTCGCGTGTCCCTCGACGTTGCCGCCATATTCAACCGCTCCCCAGGGCAGGACGTAACCCATGTAGTAAGTAAAGCTGCCGTTGCGCGCGGCCTTCTCCCACTGAAAGACGGTCGGCAGTTGTTTGCCCCGAAAGGCCGCGTAAGCAGCGGCTTCATACCAGGTGATGTCCGTGACCGGATGATCGGCTTTGCCTTCGGGAAAGTCCTGGCCGGACCAGGTGCGCGGGCCGGGGAGTCCGGTGCGATCACGAAACTGGCGCATTGCGTCGTCGTCACTCAGCGTCCGACCATTTCTGACAAACGGATATTTCCAGTATTCGCGTTTGAAATAGCCGCCCGCCGTGATGAACTCCTTGTACTCGCGATTGGTGACTTCGGACCGGTCGATGAAAAAATCATCAAGCGGCACGCTGGTTTCAGCCGGTCGGGTGCGGCTGGTCAGTTTGTATTTTCCGCCTGGCACAAAGACCATGCGCGCCGGGATTTTGTCGGCTTCAATCAGCCGAAACTGAAAGTTGCGCGGGTCATCAGGCGGGACCAGGGCATTGCCCGTGTGCGTGAGCAGGCTGGAGATGGTGCGCTCGGCAGGCGCATAGCCCTGCTTCTCGACGGTCATAATGTATTCGCCGCGCGCGACGGGCAGCTTGCTGATGGGCGTCGTGCCGATCAGTTCGCGCGGCGTGGCTGAATGATCGGCAGCAAAGCGCCGCAGGTAAACGCGGGCGCCGGCTGGTTCAGTCGTCACCGTCAGCGGGTCGGCAATCGTCGGCAGCAGCCGCGCCAGCGTGGCGTCACCGGGCAGGTACTGTTGCACGCGCCGCGCCAGCCTGTCGGCCTCGAAATATTTCTGTTCGCGGGTGAGCCGTTCAAGCTGCGGAAGCTGCGCCCGCGCCCATTGCCGATTTGCGTTGTGACGGTAAACGAACAGGCCGACAGCGATGACCAGCGCCGCCAGCGTCAGCGGCAGCCAGCGTTTTCTCAGCACCGTTGGGATGCGCGTTGATGACTGATGCCCTGTGGTGACGGCGAGCGGCGCGGTTTCATCACCTGTGCGCCCGGCGGCGTGCTGCCGGAGCTTTTCAGCAAAGGTCAGTTCCTGCTGCAATCGCTTCAGGTCGGCCAGCATTTCTTCAGCCGTCTGGTCTCGCTGCGCTCGGTTTTTCTGAAGCGCACGGCTGATGATCCGGTTCAGTTCGTCAGGCACGCTGACCGCCTCATCCGCGACCGGCGGCGGTTCCTGTTCGAGAATCGCGGCGATCATCGCGCTCGTCGTGGCTCCGGCAAACGGCCTGCGTCCGGCGATCATTTCGTAAAGCACGACGCCCAGGCTCCAGAGGTCTGTGCGCCCGTCAGTGTCGAGCGCGCGCAACTGCTCTGGCGACATATAGGCGACCGTGCCCATCACCGTTCCCGGTTCGGTCGTCAGGTTCGAAACAGTTGCGGCGCTGAGGTTGGCGTCATCGGCTCGCGCTTCCGTGATTCTGGCCAGGCCGAAATCCAGCACCTTGACGTAACCATCGCGCCGCAGCATGACGTTTTCCGGTTTGATGTCGCGGTGGACGATGCCCGCCCGGTGCGCGGCGACAAGCGCGGCGGCAATCTGCGCGGCGACCTCAAGCGCCTCGGTCAGCGCCAGCCTGCCTGCGGCGAGCCGCTTTCGCAGCGTTTCACCTTCGATGAATTCGGCAGCGATGAAGTGGGTCCCGTCGGCCTGGCCGATTTCGTGAACCGTGAGGATGTTGGGATGATTGAGCGCCGAAGCGGCGCGGGCTTCGCGCTCGAAGCGGCGCACGCGGGCCGGATCGGCGGTGAATTCTGCGGGCAGCAGCTTGAGCGCGACGCGGCGCGCCAGCCTGTCATCGTGCGCCAGGTAAACTTCGCCCATCCCGCCCGCGCCAAGCAGCGCGAGGATGCGGTAATGCGCAAGCTCGCGCCCGACCGCCGAAACTTTTTCCTGAGCCATGGCTTCCGCCGCCACCCTCAGCGCGGGCTGCTCGATGAAACTTTCTGCCTGCGCGTGAAAGGCGAGCAGCGATTCCACCTCGCGGCGCAGCGCTTCATCAGCGCCGCAGGCTGCCGTCAGAAAAGCCGCGCGGTCGTCACGCGCACAGTCAAGCGCCGCGTCATAAAGTTCACGGATCTGTCGTTGTCGGTCAGCAGTCATGGCAGCAGACACCCGCAATTACTGAAGGTGGCGGATCAGGTTCGTCATCTGCTGAGTTCACGCAGCAGCCAGGCCTTCGCGTATTCCCAGTCGCGTTTGACTGTTTTCAGCGAAACCTTCAGGACTTCGGCAGTCTCTTCACTGGTCAGCCCGCCGAAAAAGCGCAGTTCGACGACGTGGCTGGCGCGCTCGTCGGTTGAAGCCAGCGCCGTCAATGCGTCGTCAAGCACCACCAGATCGGCGCGGCGTTCGGTCGAGCCTGCCAGCGCCTCGTCAAGCGACACCTGCAACGCGCCGCCGCCGCGTTTCTGATAGTTGCGGGTGCGGGCAAAATCCACCAGCACCCGCCGCATCAGTTGCGCCGAGACGGCAAAGAAGTGCGCCCGGTTCTGCCATTCAACGCGGCTCGAATCAACCAGCCGCAGGTAAGCCTCATTGACCAGCGCCGTGGTTTGCAGGACGTGCCCGGCGCGCTCGCCGCCCATGTAATGGTGCGCCAGCCGCCGCAGTTCGTCGTGCACCAGCGGCATCAGCTTTTCGAGCGCCGCCGGGTCGCCCTGATTCCAGGCCAGCAGCAGTCCGGTCACTTCAGTCGAGGAAGGTGTATTCATCAGATCACCGTCACAAGGCAGGGATGAGTTCAGCGGCAGCGGATTATAGCACCAGCCGGCCTCACCCCTGAAGCCGGTCGCGGCTCTTCATGCACACTTCGATCACGCGCGGAGTCGCAGAAATTTTTTTTGCTGTCGTGACCCTTTTGCGCCAGCCGTTCGCGCCTTTGCAGGTGAGCGCAATCAGACGCGGTGATTGCCTGAGCGATCAGCTTCAGGTTCACCTCACCGAATCATCGGCCCTCATCGCCTGAGGCTCAGGTCTGCCTGGGAAGCGCTGGCGCGATGAGGCCGCCGGAACACAGTTTCACCCCCTGCGAGGCAGGGTAAGGAGGATTGATATGAGATCACAAAAAATCTTTTCAGCCCTGTTCATTATGGCGCTGATGTTCATTTCAATGACCGTCGCTCAGGCGCAGGACAGCGGCGCGGCTGCACTCAGGAAGCGCATCCGCGAACAGATCGCTTCAGGCGTGCGCACGCCGGTCAGGAACAGCGAAACCGCCGGACAGCCGGAAGCAGAACAGAAAGCAGCCCCGGATGCACAGGCGGACGCGAGCGCCGAGGCCGCCGATCAGCCCACTGAGTCAGCGGCAGCACGGCAAAGCGGCCTG
>CAYWDW010000395.1:0-5723 GCA_964457105.1 uncultured Heliobacteriaceae bacterium | reverse complement strand
CTCGTCCTTGCTCTTGAAATAGAGATAAACCGTCCCGTCCGCGACACCGGCAGCGCGGGCCACATCAGCCACCTTTGAATTGAAAAAACCCGACCGCGCAAAGACCTGCGTCGCCGCCCGCAGAATGGCGACAAACTTTTCCGGGCGGGCAGTCCGGGGCTGCTCCGGCGACGTGATCGCGCCGGTCGGAACCTCGATTTCAGTGCTGCTTTCCATCATTGGTGGAACTCTTCGGAACTACGGGGTCAGGACTGAATGAATGTTCATTCAGTGGCAGCGTTTTACTACAAAGCCACGGCGCCGGGCAAGCTGGAACTGCTTCCTGACCGCCTTGAGGGCCGGCTTTTTCGTGCGCTGCCTGGTTTGCTTGTCTCTCATCTTCGCTTGTGCCACATTGGCGCCGATGAACCGCCGACCTGAAAACCGCACCAGCAGAACCCGCCCCCGGCGCATCGGCGTCGTCACCGGCGGCGGCGATTGTCCGGGTCTGAATGCCGTGATTCGGGCCGTCGTCAAGGGCGCGCTCAGACGCGGCTGGGAAGTTTACGGCATCGAGCGCGGCTTCGAAGGGTTGCTGCACAAGAGCCGCGTGCAGCGACTTGATGCGCTCGACGTGCGCGGCATTGCCCACCTGGGCGGCACGATTCTGGGGACGACCAATCGCGGCAATCCGTTTCAGTTTCCGGTGCGAAAGCGCGGACAGACCACGCTCGTTGATCTGTCGGATAAAGTCGTCACACATTTTCACCGGCTCAAACTTGAATCGCTCGTCTGCATCGGCGGTGACGGCACGCTGCGGATTGCAAGCGGGCTGGCGAAAAAGGGACTGCCGATCATCGGCGTGCCGAAAACGATTGATAACGACCTGGCGGCGACGGAGCTGACCTTTGGTTTCAATACTGCCGTGACGACCGCGACCGAAGCGATTGACAAGCTGCACGCGACTGCCGCATCGCACGAGCGCGTGCTGGTCGTTGAAGTGATGGGCCGGTATGCCGGATGGATTGCCTTGTATTCAGGCGTGGCCGGTGGCGCGGATGTGATTCTGATGCCCGAAATCCCGTTCACCCTCGAAGCCGTCGTGCGCAAGATTCACGACCGCTGGCGCATTCATCGCAACTTCGCCATCGTCGTCGTTGCCGAAGGCGCAAAGCTCAGGGGCGGGCAGATGTTTCTTGAAAAGCAGGAACCGGGCCGTGAACCGAAGCTGTGCGGCATTGCCGAATATCTGGCCGATGAAATTCAGCGAATGACCCGTCACGAAACGCGCTGGCTGGTGCTGGGCCATCTGCAGCGCGGCGGTCAGCCGACGACTTCGGACCGGCTGCTTTCGACCCGTTTCGGCGCCGCCGCCGTGCGCGCCATCGAACGCGGCGAGAAAAATGTGATGGTCGCGTTGCAGTCAGCAAAGATCGTCACGGTGCCGCTCGAAAAAGCCGTCAGCAAAATGAAGTCAGTCCCGCTCGATTCCGACATCATTCTTTCAGCGCGTGAACTGGGAATTTCTTTCGGCGATGACTGAAGTTGAATCATCGCCGGGTTTCACGCCAGCCACTCGGACCAATGAACAGAATCGTTGAGTGTGTGCCCAACTTCAGCGAAGGCCGCGATGCCGACAAAGTCGCACAACTGGTCGCGGCGATTCGCGCCGTGCCCGGTGTGGCCGTGCTTGATTACACGATGGACGCCGACCATCACCGTTCGGTCATCACCTTTGCGGGCGAACCTGACGCGGTGCTGGAAGCCGCCGTGCGCGCAGCCCGGCGCGCCGTGGCGCTGATTGATCTCAATCAGCACACGGGCGAGCATCCGCGCATGGGCGCAATTGACGTGCTGCCGTTTGTGCCGATCAGGGGCGTGACGATGGATGATTGCGTGGCGCTCGCCCGGCGGGCCGGTGAACGCCTGGCGCGTGAGCTTCAGCTTCCGGTTTATTTGTACGAACAGGCGGCGACGCGACCTGACCGCGTTGACCTGGCCGATGTGCGGCGCGGCGAATTTGAAGGCCTGCGCGAAGAGATCGTGACGCGCCCGGAGCGGCGTCCCGATTTTGGCGGAGCCAGCATTCATCCGACCGCTGGCGCAGTCGCCGTCGGAGCGCGACAGCCGCTGATTGCTTTCAACATCAACCTGGCAACCGATGACCTGAGCATTGCCCGCCGGATTGCTGCCGCTGTGCGCGGGCGCGATGGCGGGCTGAGATACGTCAAGGCGCTCGGCTTCGACCTGCGGGAGCGCGGCCAGGTTCAGGTTTCGATGAACCTCGTGAATCACGAAGCGACGCCTGTCTTTCGCACCTTTGAGCTGGTCAGGCGCGAAGCCGAGCGTTACGGCGTCGCCATCGCAGGCAGCGAAATTGTCGGGCTGGTGCCGCAGGCCGCGCTTAATGCCTGCGCCGATTTTTATCTGCGAATTGAAAATTTCAGCGAAGACCTGGTGCTTGAAAACAGGCTGCACGCCGCTTTCGATCAGGAATCGGAAAGCGCAAAGCCCGCGACCGGGCGCGCGAATTCGCTCGGCAATTTTATTGCTGAAGTTGCCGCGGCGACTCCGACGCCGGGCGGCGGCAGCGTTGCGGCTTATGCCGGAGCGCTGGGCGCGGCGCTCGGCGCCATGGCCTGCAATCTGACGCTGGGCCGGAAGAAATTCGCGGGCGTTGAAATTGAAGTGCGCGACATCCTGACGCAGCTTGATCAGCTTGGCGAGGACTTGCGCCTGGCCGTGCGCGAGGACGCCGAAAGCTTTGACCGGGTGCTGGCCGCGATGCGCCTGCCGCGTGGCAGCGAAGCCAGCGAACTGGCCCGCGCCAGCGCCATTGAGGAGGCAACGAAAGGAGCCATCGCCGTTCCGCTGCGCGTGGCCGAAAGCGCGATGCAGGTACTCGAACTGCTCGATGAACTGTCTGACATCTGCAATCCGAATGTCTTCTCTGATCTGACCGTCGGCGCGCAGATGGCATTGACCGCCATTCGCGGAGCATCTTACAACGTGCTGACCAATCTGACTTCGATCAGCGATTCAGAATTTTCAAGACAGCGCCGTGCTGAAGTCGAAGAACTGATCGCACACGGTCAGGAAATCGCTGACGAAATTGAAGAGAGTTTTTTGAATCGTCACAGTTCAAGGCTGTAACAGATAATTATCCTTTCGATGACTGACGAACAAAGACGCAGCCACGCCATGTCACAGTTGCGCGCGGCGCGGGAACTTTACAGCGAATCAGGCAATCCCGCTTACCTGGCGGTGATTGATGCACACCTGCGGACGATTGCTGATGTTGACGAGCGTCGCCGCCTGGCTGAAGCGCGCCGCGCCGCGCTGCTTGAATTGCGACAGAAAGAAGCCGAGCTTGAAAGAAATGAACTCATGTCGGAAATGCTCGACGAAGTGACGCACCTGCTGGATCAGCTTAAAGGCTGACTTCACCGGCCACAGCAGTTGTCCAAACAACAATGGCGCAGGAAAAGAATTTTTCCTGCGCCATTGTTTGTACGTCCGGGCTGCATCGGCCTTTCAGGCTTCAGTGGCCTTGAAACTAATTTTGAGATTTGACTTCCAGAACTTGTCCCACTCCATCACTTCTTTGCGATAAGCAGCTTCGCGGCCCATGATCGCGGTCAGTGTGCTTTCCATGCCGTATTTCGTATCGTCACGGTGTTCGCCTGAACCAAGCACGCTGTCAGCAAAGGCTTCGGCTTCCTGATCGTAATGCAGATCGTCCTTGCCTTCGTAATGATAGATCACCGGGGTTTCAGTCTCCCGCCGACCTCTGACGCCTTCGATGCGCGCGCCGCCAGTGCCGCCCTTGCCAGCCGTGGTGGTAAAGACGCCTTTCGTGCCCTTGATGGTTTCAGACACATCACCGGGGAACCCGTCAATCTGAGCGCAGGTGTCGTTTGAGGTCACGCCATTGGCATATTCGTAAACGATATTGAAGTTATCGTAAATCTCACCAATCTCCCTGCGCACCATGCGACTGCCGGAACCATAAGCCCTGACCGGATGCTGACCGAGCATCCAGTTGATGACATCAATATTGTGAATGTTCTGTTCGACGATGTGATCGCCGCACAGCCACTTGAAGTAATACCAGTATTCGACTTCGTAATCGCGCTGCACCTCGCCCTTGTTGCGTGGGCGGCGACGATCCTTCCACAGATCGCCCTGATCCCAGGCTGACCGGGCCATGACAATCTGACCGAGCGCGCCCTGGTCAATGAGTTCCTTGCAGCGCCGATAGGCCTTGCTGTAATGCCGCTGCAGACCGACGACTACGGTCAGTTTGTCTGCGCCGGCCTTCTTTCCGGCATCGTCAACGATGTGACAGCCGACCACATCAACGGCGAGTGGTTTCTCCATAAAGACGTGCTTTTTCGCGGCGACGGCGGCCCTGAAGTGTTCGGGTCTGAATCCGGGCGGCGTGGTCAGCAGCACGGCATCAACCTTTGAACTCATAATAGCCTTGTAAGCGTCAATGCCGGGATGCACCTGACTTTTATCAAGTCCGCCGAGATCAGGCCGCTGCTGACCGGACTGCAACGGTTTGAGCGCCTGGTCGAGGCGGTACTGAAAGTAATCAGCGATGGCAACGATTTTGGCCTTGCCGGACTTTTCGAGCAGGTAAGCATCGCGTGTGCCCTGGCCGCCGCAGCCAACCCAGCCGATTTCGACCTTTGAATTGGCTGATGTCCCACGCACGGACGCGGCTTTGACAATCGTAAAAGTCGAAGCTGCTGCCAGAGCAGCCCCGCCCTGAACGAACTTTCTGCGAGTGAGCAGGTCTGACTTCTTCATAAATCTGAGTCTCCTTTCTTTGCCTGACAGCAGGAGTGAATCGCTGTTCGCCTGCGAGATGCCTGATGATTTGCTGGTCTGTACTGATGCGGGAGTAATGTCCTGCCTGAAACACGCGCATTGTATGTAATCAGTCCCGGAGTAGTAAAGCTGATCTGGTCAGACCGATTTGTCTGGCGGCGAATCGTTGCTCTGACCGACTGATTCCGACCTGTTGCCTGAGGCTTTGAGTCAGGTTTTGCCCTCAGATAAATTTTCCACAGGCAGAACTGCGGACAGATCAACAGGATCCTTTTTCCACAGTTTTCGGCTCCGGTGAGTTCCTTGCAATCAAATATTCCTTGTGCTAGCCTTCGGATCATTCAATGGTAGTTGTCTTTTTACCCTAAACCACTGAATATAAAGATTTTCTACTTATACCGTATTAACCTCCAGCAACCCTCTGCTCTGTGGAAATACTGTGTAAAATCTCTGTTCAAAGAGAGATGTCCTGATGTAACCGGGTGTTGTTCAGGTGCGCCACTGACTCACCTGATAACGTCAGAGTGTGAAAAAGTAAGAAGGTCATTGCAACTAAAGCCCCGACGTTGAAAAGCTGATGATTGAGGCTACAGGAGAAGCACTATGAACACAGCCAATGTTTGGGAATCTGTTCTCTCAGCAGTGGAAAAGAGAGTCAATCACGAAAGTTTTACGACCTGGTTCAAGCCTATTACCTTTCTCGACAGTGACACAACAGCCATCCGCCTGAGAGTTCCTGACCGGGTCTTTGAAGACTGGATTCTGAATAATTACCGCGAAATTCTGGAAGAATCACTCAATGAGGCTGAAATCGGCGGGCGTGAAATCAGCTTTGAAGTTGCCACTCATAAACCACGAACTGAAGAACCAGAGACCGCCAGTTTGAGTAAAGTCAACGGGCATCAGCC
>CAYWDW010000394.1:0-5731 GCA_964457105.1 uncultured Heliobacteriaceae bacterium | reverse complement strand
AAGTGAAATCAGGTGTGATGACTGCTCAGGCTGCCTTTGCCTGTGCTGCCGGATCGTCCTGAAGAATGTGCAGCAGGATTCCGAGCAGCTTGTTGAGCTGCGCCAGGTAATACAGACTTTTATCCACGAAGATAATTTCTTCTTCGAGTTTCAGGAATCTCCACTCGCTTCCGCTCGTGACCGCGCCAAATATGGTGTTGATTCCAGTGGCTTCCTGCTCATTGAATAGCCGTGCGGCAACCATTTCAGCCGCACATTGTCCAAGTCCGGCGGAGATGTCTTCCTTTTTGGCTTCGACAACCATCAGCACAGGAGCGGTCATTTCGTAGATATTGCGTGAACGTGAAAAGATAAAATCGCAGACGCCTTTGAGTCCTTTTTCCGCTGCCACGTTGAATTCAGTCCCGGAAAACAGACTGACGCCCCCTTTGGAAGTGACCTGCGCTTCCGCCAGAATTGGTGCAATGATGAATTCTGAACGAGCTTTTTCCGTACCAATGGAAACGCCAAGCGGCCCGATTCGCTTTATCGCAGTTTGCAAAAAATCACTCGCTTCGACTTCGTTGACAGCGCCAAACAAATCCGATCCCATCTCTGCCTCAAGCGAGAAATCCTGACAAACCTGATGCAGTGAAAAGTTGTGGTAAGACATAAACAACCTCTGGCTAATCCGCCGCCTGTACCTTCGTGAAAGAAAACCACAATGCCAGTTTTGTCATTCCGTCAGGCCGCTTTCTTCGTTCTGCCGCGAGACTTTGTTTTACGCGGCTTCTGCGGAATCAGGGCGATCAATGAACGTAACGCTTTGTTGACCGAGTCAGCATCAGGAAACCAGGCCATTACATCCGGTTCCAGTACGATCACACCTTTTTCAGGCTTGTAAGCGCGAGTTTCTGTCGTGCCATCGGCTTTATGAATCGTGACGGTATATCCCTGACGATAAGCGCGGTAATACTTGCCGCGCACGCCACCTTTCATTTTGCTGAAGTCATACTCGGCCAGCATCTCATCTGCATCGGAGATTGAAAGGTCTTTTTTAGAACTCGCCTTCTTCATAAACTTTGCGCTCTCGCGCTGTTACTGCTCGACAACTGATGAGCCTGATTCGATTGTCCCGGTCTGTGTGAATGACCACGAGTATCTGCCCCCTGATCTGAAGCGCCAATACTGATCTTACGCTCTTCATCATAAGAATGAGCAGGATCAGGGAAGGTCAGGAGAAATGGATCATCAAAGACCGTTATCGCTTCATCAAAACTGACTTTGTGCTTTCGCTGATTAGTTTCCGCTTTTGTTTTGTCCCACTCAAATTCCTGTTTCACTGAGTCTGCTCTGAACAAACGGTTGAGTTGGGTTCAGCTTCAATCCGCCGCCTGCACCTGCACGAAGTTATGCTTGATTCGGCGCTCAAAATCCTCGCGGAACTTTTTGATCGCGGACTGCACGGGCATGGCTGCGGCGTCGCCAAGCGCGCAGAAGCTCTTGCCTAAAATCTTGTCGGCCAGGTCATAGAGCAGTTCGACATCGCCCGGTCGGCCTTCGTAACGGTGCATGCGGTCGAAGACTTTGTAGAGCCAGCGCGTGCCTTCGCGGCAGGGCGTGCACCAGCCGCAGCTTTCGTGTCGGTAAAAATGCGTCAGGTTGCGCGTGGACTCGAAAATATCAGTGGTTTCATCCATCACGATCACGCCGCCCGAACCGAGCATCGAACCGGCGGCGGCGACGGATTCGTAATCGAGATTGACCTGTTCGCATTCCTCAGCCGTCAGAATCGGTACTGACGAACCGCCGGGAATAATCGCCCGGAGTTTCTTTCCGCCTTTGATGCCGCCGCATTCGTTGTTGATGAGCGACATCAGCGGATAGCCCATCGGCACTTCGTAATTGCCCGGACGATTGACGTGGCCGCTGACGGTAAAAAGCTTCGTGCCGCCGCTCTTTTCGGTGCCAAGCGATTTGTACCATTCGCCACCTTTCAGGATCACCCAGGGCACGACGGCGAGCGTCTCGACGTTGTTGACAACGGTCGGGCCGCCATACAACCCAACGACGGCGGGAAAGGGCGGTTTGGCGCGCGGGTGTCCGCGTTTGCCTTCCAGCGATTCAAGCAGCGCCGTCTCTTCGCCGCAGATGTAAGCGCCGGCTCCGGTGTGAACATACATATCGTGATCGAAGCCGGAACCGAGAATGTTCTGACCGAGGTAGCCGCGCGCGTAAGCCTGCTGCAGCGCCCGTTCGAGAATTTCCTGGATGCGCCAGTATTCGCCGCGCACGTAAATGTAGCTCGTCCGCGAGCCGAGCGCGTAAGCGGCAATAATCATGCCTTCAATCAACTGATGCGGATCGTAACGCATCAGGTCACGATCCTTGCCCGTGCCGGGTTCGGATTCGTCGGCGTTGCAGACCAGGTATTTCGGACGCTTCGATTCCTTCGGCACGAACGACCATTTCATGCCGGTCGGGAAACCCGCGCCGCCGCGCCCGCGCAGGGCCGATTTTTTGACTTCTTCAGTGACCTGATCGGGCGTGAACTCCTTCAGCGCTTTGGGCAGCGCCTGGTAGCCGCCGGTTTTGACGTAAACATCAATGTCACAGGCTTCGCCCTTAAGATCGAATCTGGTCGTGAGAACTTTGGTCATAGGATGTGATCCTGTGCGGATAAAAACGGAAAGCTACCGCTTCGATAATTCATCAATGATCTGATCCACCTGTCCGGGCGTGATCTGCTCGTGGTAATCGAAATTGACCTGGAGCACCGGCGCGAGGTCGCAGTAACCGAGACATTCAACTTCCTGCACGTTGAATTTCAGGTCCGGCGTTGATTCACCAACCTTGAGGTTGAGCCGGTGGCAGATGTGATCGGTAATCTCTTCGGCTCCGGCCAGCAGGCACGACAGCGTGCGACAGACCTGCAGTTTGTAGCGGCCAATCGGCTGGCGCGAATACATCGAATAGAAGGTCACAACCTCTTCGACTTCATTCGTGCGCATGTCCAGTCGTTTGGCCAGGTACTGCACATCCTCGTCCGTCACATAGCCGTGTTCTTCCTGCGCGATAAACAGCGCGGGCAGGATCACTGAACGCTTAATCGGATAGTGCGTTATCAGTTCGTCAATCTTCTTTTCGTTGGCTTCGCTGTACATATGAAGTAGTGGTTAGTGGCCGGTGGTTAGTGGTTAGTGACAGGCAGTGACCGAATCACCATCTGCTACTAACCACTAACCACTGACCACTGTTTTATCTGTCCACGTCGCCCAGGACAATGTCAATTGAGCCGATGATGGCGATCACGTCGGCGATGAGCTGGCCTTCGGCGATTTTCGGCAACGCCTGCAGGTTGGCGAAGGACGGTGCCTTGACGCGCACGCGCCAGGGGCGTTCCTTGCCGTCGCTGACCACGTAATAGCCAAGTTCGCCGCGCGCCGATTCAATCGGCAGGTAAACTTCGCCAATCGGCACCGTGAAGCCTTCGGACGCAATCAGGAAGTGATGAATCATCACGTCAATGTGATTTTTCATCAGGTCGCGCGGCGGCAGTTTCAGCTTCGGATGGTCAGCATTGACCGGGCCGGGCTTGAGACGATCCATGGCTTGCCGGATGATCTTCAGGCTCTCTTCCATCTCCTGCATACGGACGCAGTACCGCGCCCAGACATCGCAACTCTTGAAGACCGGAACCTCGAAATCATACTTGTCATAACCGCAGTAAGGTTCGCTGCGGCGAATGTCCCAGTTGACGCCGCTGCCGCGAATTGACGGGCCTGAGAGTCCCCACGCGATGGCATCTTCAGCCGAGATGCGACCGACCTCTTTGGTCCGGCGCTGAAAGATTTTGTTGCCGCTCACCAGCGTGTTGACTTCTTTGAGGAAGGGCGGAAAGCCGTCAACGAAATCCCGCAGCAGCGGAACGAAGTTATCCGGCACGTCCGAGTGGACCCCGCCGATGCGGAAGTAACTCTGATGCAGGCGCGCACCCGAGACGCATTCGTACAGATCGAGAATCTTTTCGCGCTGCACAAAGGCGTAAAAGAACCCGGTCATCCCGCCCATATCGAGCGCGTGCGTGCCGAACCAGACAAGGTGTGAACTGATGCGGTTGATTTCAGTCAGGATGATGCGCAGCGTCTCGGCGCGTTCGGGCACTTCAATGCCCATCAGCTTTTCGACGGCCAGCACGTAACCCAGATCGCAGCCCATCGAATTCAGATAATCCATCCGACAGGTAATGGTCGTGACCTGCTGCCACCGCTCTTTCTCCATGGTCTTTTCGCAGCCGGTGTGCAGGTAGCCGATGTCGGGTTTGGCGCTGAGCACGGTTTCGCCGTCCAGCACGAGTTCGAGGCGCAACACGCCGTGCGTTGAAGGATGCTGCGGCCCCATCGAAATGGTCATCTGCTGATCGCCCAGCGGATCGGGCCGGTTCAGGGCGGTCACTGACGAGGTTCTGACTTCGATTTCCTTTGTAGCCATAAGCGCGATGATGCGGGAATGAGACCTGGGTAGCCCGGTTAGTAACCTTTGATCGGAAAATCCTTGCGCAACGGATGGCCCTCGTAATCGTAAGGCATCAGAATGCGCCGCAGGTCAGGATGATTGTCAATTTCGACGCCGAACATATCGTAGACTTCGCGTTCGTGCCAGTCAGCGCACGGCCACACGCCGCTGACCGTCGGCACGCGCGCGTCCTCTTCGCTCAGAAACACCTTGACCCGCAGGCGGTGATTGAGTTCGAGCGAATAAAGATGATAGGCAATGGCAAAGCGGGGTTCAGCAAATTCGCCGAGATCAACGCCCGAAAGATCACTCAGGTAGTTGAATTTGAACCTCGGATCGTCGCGCAGCCAGGTCAGCAGTTCAACGAGACCTTCGCGGCGGGCGACGATAGTGACTTCGCCGAGGGCTTCAAGCACTTCCTCAACCGTCCCGGCAAACTGTGTGCGAATGATGGCAGCGTCGGCATAGCGGGTTTGCTGCACCTTTGCCGTGTGGCCGGACTGATCATTGTTGGTGGTCATCAGCAGAATTGTTCGGTGGATTTTTCAGATGGAACAAAGGCCGGGCAGTCAGTTTTATCTTCCCGGCCAGGCGATCATCAGGCAATCTTCTTCTCGTCTCTGGCGGCCAGGACCGAATCGCGTTCGATCTTTTCCTGAAGCTTCATGACCGCATAAATCAGTCCTTCGGGACGCGGCGGGCAGCCGGGCACAAAAACGTCCACCGGCACGACCTTGTCCACGCCCTGCACGATGGCGTAATTATTGAACACGCCGCCCGCCGAAGCGCAGGCCCCCATCGAGATGACCCACTTCGGTTCCGGCATCTGATCGTAAATGCGGCGCAGCACCGGCGCCATTTTGATCGAAACGCGACCGGCCACGATCATCAGGTCGGCCTGGCGCGGGCTGCCGCGAAAGGCTTCGGCGCCGAAACGCGCAATGTCATGTCGCGCGGCGGTCATCGCCATCATTTCAATTGCGCAGCAGGCCAGCCCGAAAGTCGCTGGCCAGATGCTGGATTTGCGCGCCCAGTTGATCAGCGCGTCAAGCCGGGTTGTCAGAACATCCGGCATGACTTCGCCCAGTTTGGCTTCAAGACCCATAGTTATCCTTTTCAATAAGGGCAGTGAATCAGATCAGCGCGGATTGATCCCTAACTCCGGTTCCACTCAAAAAGACCCTTCTTCCAGACATAAACATAACCGAGCAGCAGGACCGCCAGGAAAACGATCATC
>CAYWDW010000393.1:1238-5745 GCA_964457105.1 uncultured Heliobacteriaceae bacterium | reverse complement strand
TTTCAAACGCTCTCGCTGGAGAACGCGGTACAACGACGAAGGCTGTCAGCGCGACCGGTTCGCGTGTGCAATTGCTGGTGACAGGTTGGATGCAGCAGAATCAGGCTGGCCAAAGCGTTGGCTGCCGCTTTGATTCTGACGTGCCGTTTGATGGGAGTTTCTGCCGCCTTCGCCAATCGGATGGTACGTGATGGAATGCATCTGCCCCAACTGCAAGGGCAATCTTGTTGTGCGTCACACAAGGACGAGGAGTCCGATCCAGGCGCTGACCTCTCAAATCAAAAGCAAAGTCTTTGGAAGCTGAGTCGAGCCTGCGCAGCGCCTGACTCGGCGCTCGACGTCCAGGTGAGTCAGTAGTCAGCACAGGAGGTTTTCAGGATGGCAACGACGACCCCGGATGCAGCGACGCATAGTGAAACAGCCAACATCGGTGCTTTATCACCTGCAAAGTTTCAGTCACGTAGCACAAACACTCAGGGAGGAACACATGCAATATCTCGTCACAATGGAATATGTCGAGCCAGGGCCGCTCTTTTCCGCACAGCAACTGGGGCAAATGGTCGGAGAGACAATTCTTCCAAGCTTTGATTTACTCGCGGGTTTGCAATCCGAAGGAAAAATTGTAGCCGGAGGGGTTTTAGCAGGAACCAGGACGGCCAGTTTTATTGTGGAGGTAGCGTCGAATGATGAACTGGATCAGCTTCTCGAAGGTATTCCGTGGTGGGGAATCATGAGAACCAGCGTCGCCCCCTTACAATCATTTGCCGGGCGCGTGGCGCAGGATCGCAAGCTGCTGGAGATGCTCAAATCTGGCAGACAGTAATATTCCATCGGCAGAGCCTTTACCGCGCAACAATTCGACGCAAACGGACTTGAAGACTCAGCAGAGCCGGAATTCACGCAGCGTGTGGAGTGCGGCGAGTTCTCGCCGTTGTTCGTTCCTCGAAAGCACAGCGGCGAGAACTCGCCGCACTCCACACGCGGCTGAAATTCTGGACCTGCTGAGTCTGCTACTCAATCCAGTCAGCGATGAAGACGTTTGTGTCGCCTGGTTTCGCCGCATGGCGATTCGAGCCGAAGACCAGTTTCTTTCCATCCGGCGAAAACATCGGGAAGCCGTCAAACGTGTCGTTGTAAGTGATGCGTTCAAGATCCGTGCCGTCAACGTTGATCGCGTAGAGTTCAAAGTTGCGTCCCTTCGGATCATCCATATTCGACGAGAAGATGATGCGTTTGCCGTTTAGGAAGAAGAACGGCGCAAAGCTGGCCTTGTTGAAATTCGTCACCCGGCGTTTGTTTGATCCGTCGGCATTCATGACCCAGATGTCGAGCTTCGACGGACGAATCAGATTGTCCTTGAGCAGCGCCAGGTAATCGGCCTTCTCCTGTTCGGTCTCAGGATGATAGGCGCGGTAAACGATCTGTTTGCCGTCGGCACTCCAGAACGGGCCGCCGTCGTAGCCGAGTTCAGTCGTCAGCTTTTTGACGTGCTTCCCGTTTTTATCCATCGTGTAAATATCCAGGTCGCCGTCGCGCAAACTGGTAAAGACAATCGTGCCGTCAGGGCGAATCGTCGCTTCGGCGTCATAGCGCGGCGTCTTCGTCAGCCGCCTGATATTCCGGCCATTCAAATCGGCCAGCACAATATCGAAGTCAGGATAGAGCGCCCAGACATAGCCGCGCGAGAAATCAGGTTTCGGCGGGCAGACCGGATTGCCCAGGAAGGTGGTCGCGTAAACGATGTGCTTCTGATCGGGCGTGAAATACGAGCAGGTCGTTTTGCCCTGCCCGTTTGAAAGCATCTGCATCGCTGACCCGTCAATATTCATCGAGAAAATCTGATCGCAGCCGTCAGATTTTGTCGTGCGCTGAAAGATCAGCTTCTTTCCATCCGGCGAAAAATAGGCTTCCGCATTTTCGCCTTCAGTGGTCAGTTGCCGGATGTTGGCAAGATGTTTTTCGCGCGGGTCTGTGAGCGGGTTGCCCGCTTCCTGCGCCTGAGGCTGTCGGGGTATGAACAGAGAAAATGAAACAACCGCACAAACTGCGATGATAATCATCAACGAGGCTCGCATAGCTTCTCCTGCCTGAGACAAGGCCAAACGTCATTGAGAAATCAGCCGCAGAGTTCACAGCGATCACAGAGGATGAAAGCGCTGCCTCTGCTCTGTGCCATCGGTGAACTCTGTGGCTGAATCATCTGTCCTGATTCTGTCTGCTCCGATTTAGTCCTGGTCGCCGCCTTTGGCTTTTTCGCGCTTCCCTTCGCGCTGCTTCTCTTCCCTGAGCAGCGCCTTGCGGCTCAGGCGAATCTTGTTGCCCTCGACCGCAATGCAGCGAACCATGATCTTCTGGCCTTCCTTCAGTTCATCGCGGACATCGCGGACGCGATAATCAGCGATTTCAGAAACGTGCAGCAGACCATCAGTGCCGGGGAAGATTTCGACGAACGCGCCGAAATCAACGATGCGCGAAACGGTGCCGAGATAGTCCTTGCCGATTTCGGCTTCGGCGGTCAGGTCGCGGATCATCTGCACTGCGCGCTCGCCCGCTTCGCCGTTGGCGGTGGCAATCGAAATGCGGCCATCGTCGTTGACATCAATCTTCGCGCCCGTGGCGTCAACGATGCCGCGAATGACCTTGCCGCCTGGCCCGATGACGTCACGAATCTTGTCCACCGGAATCTGAATGGTCAGAATGCGTGGCGCATATTTGCTGATCTCCGGGCGCGGTTCGGCAATCACTTCCTGCATCTTGTCGAGAATGAACATCCGGCCTTTTCTGGCCTGTTCGAGCGCCTCCACCAGAATCTGCGAATTGAGGCCTGTCACCTTGATGTCCATCTGCAATGCGGTAATGCCCGCGCGCGTGCCTGCGACCTTGAAATCCATGTCGCCGTAATGATCTTCGGCGCCGGCAATGTCGGTCAGAATCGCGTACTTCTTCTCTTCCATCACCAGGCCCATGGCCACGCCCGCGACCGGCGCCTTGATCGGCACGCCCGCATCCATCATCGCCAGCGCGCCGCCGCAGACCGTCGCCATTGATGACGACCCGTTCGATTCGGTGATGTCCGACACCACGCGCACGATGTAGGGCCACTGCTCTTCGTTCGGCATCACGGCATCCAGCGCGCGATGCGCGAGCGCGCCGTGTCCGACTTCGCGGCGACCAGGCGAACCGACGCGGCCCGTTTCACCGACCGAGAAGGGCGGGAAGTTGTAATTGAGCATAAAGCGCCGCTTGATCTCGCCGGTTTCGAGGCTGTCGAGATACTGCACGTCCTGCGAAGTGCCAAGCGTGACGGTGACGAGCGCCTGCGTTTCGCCGCGCGTGAACAGCGACGAACCGTGCGTGCGCGGCAGCCAGCCCGCTTCAATCGTGATCGGGCGGATTTCAGAGAACCGGCGACCATCAGGCCGATGGCGACTGTTGAGAATGTCGTCGCGGAAGATGCGTTCCTTCAGGCGGTCAAACAGTTCCCCGGCCTCTTTGCGTTTCGCCTCATCCTCTTCAGGATAGCTTTCGACTGTGCGTTTTTTGAGCTCCTCAATCGCGTTGTAGCTTTCGATCTTGGTCTTGTTCTGTACGCTGAGGGCTTCGCGCAGTTCAGCGCCGAACTTCTCTTCAAGTTCCTTCAGCATCTCTTCGTTGACCGGCGGCGGCGTGAATTCGCGCTTCTGAATGCCGAGTTTTTCAAACATCGCCTTCTGCAACTGACAGAGCTTGCGAATCTCGCCGTGTGCAAACATCAGCGCCTCGACCATGACCTCTTCGCTGACTTCCTTCGCGCCGGCTTCGACCATGACGATGGCCTCTTCGCTGCCCGCGACGGTCAGGTTCAGTTGCGATTCGCGCAGTTGCGCATAGGTCGGATTGACGACGTATTTACCTTCGACCAGGCCGACGCGCACCCCGGCAATCGGCGTGTGAAACGGAATGTCAGACAGGTACAGCGCCGCCGAAGCGCCCGTCATCGCCAGCATATCGGGTTCGTGTTCATCATCGGCGGAAATGACCATCGAAACGATCTGCGTTTCGTGCAGATAGCCTTCGGGAAAGAGCGGGCGAATCGGACGATCCGTCAGCCGCGCCGTCAGAATCTCCTTTTCAGTCGGACGGCCTTCACGCTTGAAGTAGCCGCCGGGAATGCGTCCGGCAGCATAACCATATTCACGATAATCAACCGTCAGCGGAAAAAAGCTCTGATTCTCTTTGGCCTTGCGCGCCGAAACGGCTGTCACCAGCACGACCGTATCGCCCTGTCGCACCAGCACCGCGCCATCGGCCTGTTTGGCGATGCGCCCCGTTTCAATCGAAAGCTCACGCCCGCCAAGATTAATCGCCTGTTTCAAAAACATTTCTGATCTCCTCTCACAACAACTCAGTGGTCAGTAGTCAGTTGTCAGTAGTCAGTAGTCAGTAGTCAGTGAAAGGTGACTGGAACCGTAGTTTCCGTTCACAGTCGTATTTCAAAGAAAACAGAAAACAGAACACATACAAAAGA
>CAYWDW010000393.1:722-1228 GCA_964457105.1 uncultured Heliobacteriaceae bacterium | reverse complement strand
CTACTGACCACTGACTACTGACTACTGACTACTATTTCAAACAACAAAAGCCACGCACGCCGCCCGCGCTGAAGGTGGCAGCGCAGGCTGCGTGGTGGCCTGATGAACGCAATTGGAATGTAATTCGCTTCAGAACTTCCGGGGTTCAGTCAGCGCCCTGCTCAATGAACAGAGCGGGATGAGATGACCAGGGCAGCCTGCCTGGACATGGCGCTGAATGGTTCAGATGTCTTCCCTGCCTGATCTGACAACGCTTCCGGGGTTGCGGTGCTGAATGCGAGAAGGATGATGCTGAAAAGAGCGCCGTCACGTTCGGCTGCCAGACGAAAGCGGCATCCGGTTGTTCATCCCGAATGCCGCCGCAACTCTTACTTTCTGATGCCGAGCCGGCTGATCACCTCATGGTAGCGGTTAATATCGCACCGCTTCAGGTAATCAAGCATGCTGCGCCGCTGGCTGACGAGTTTGAGCAGGCCGCGCCGCGAGTGATTATCCTTGACGTGAGT
>CAYWDW010000393.1:0-712 GCA_964457105.1 uncultured Heliobacteriaceae bacterium | reverse complement strand
GGGTTTTGAAATGCTCGGTCAGTTCGGTGATTCGTTTTGTCAGCAGAGCGATCTGCACTTCCGGTGAGCCGGTGTCGCCCTCGTGGGTTTTGTAATTCGTGATAATGTCCGCTTTGACTTCCTTTGCTAACGCCATTACTGAACTCTCTGCCTCCAATATCGGGTAAGTTCTGATAAGTGATGATAACTGCTGGTTTTCAAGTGGCACACGGTAACACAGGCCCGCAAGGTCTGTAAAGCCGGAGAACTGACCGGCAAACTCCAGTCTTAGCGGCTCCTGACCGGCCTGCGCTCAACCGGGAATGGCTGATCGCAGCTCACTATGGAAAGGTCGTGTTTCGGCTTTGCCTCGCCGCTACCGTGCCGTCGCAGGCAGCGGCACGCGCAGCAGGTCGTTGCGAAACGCCAGGTAAATCCAGCCGGCATTCTGATCAACCCTGGTTTCCAGATTGCGGAGTTGCAGTTCCGGCAGTTTGATGACCGGCGCAAAATTGAAAGTTCTGACGTTGTACCGGCCAATGGCGGTGGATTTTTTCTGCCCGTCATAAATCGCAGCCCAGACCTCATCCGGCCTGTCGGTCGGTTGCGGCGGAAACAACAGATCATCAAACCACAAACGCAGTTCTCCCGTGACCGGCTGCATCGCGCCGCTCGCCGGGTCGAGCAGCACGCCCCGGCCTGCGCCGTTATTCAGGCTGGAAATATCCGGGGC
>CAYWDW010000392.1:0-5747 GCA_964457105.1 uncultured Heliobacteriaceae bacterium | reverse complement strand
GACAGGAAAAACTCCTTATGGCCGCGCAAACCGGCAGTGAAAATGCAGGTTTGCGACCAGAGGGTTGCGCTATGAACTTATTGTTTAGAGGGTGGCTTTTCATTTCACTGAGTTTTCTGGTTATGCTTTACCCTTCAGCCTCTGCTCAGAATAAGCATTGGCGTAAGATTCAAGGGAAGCCGCTGATCAAATTCGATTGGAATTGTGCGTCTTCATCAGTTTATCCGAAATCAAAGCTTGGTCGGCAGGTGAAGACCGTGCTGAGGAAGGAAAAATATGCTGAGGGGATGCCTGATCGCGCTTTTGCCTGCGATCTGAATCTCAATAGTAAACCCGAATACTTTATCCCCCTGGTTTGCGGAGCCACAGGTAACTGTACTTGGGGTGTGTTTACTCTGGGGCCGACGCAGTTTCTGGGAACTGTGGATGGGCAGTACATATATGTCCATAAACTAAAAGGGAGTTGGCCCGTTATTATCACGTATGGACACCTGAGTGCGTCGGAAGGAGTCCTCGACACGTATGTTTTCAGAAACGGCAGGTATCGCTTATCAGGTAAGGGATACCCAATAGGCCCGGAAGATCACACTTTTTTGGAAATCCAAAACGTGCGTGGTCACAAAATGCCCAGGTTCCTGAGCAGGGCTCGTAGCGCATGTAAGAATCTCGGCTTATAACGAGAGGGCTGCATAATCGCGGCGTTCAGAAGCGAATCTTTCAACGCAAAGCCGCAAAGAACACAAAGACGCTCGCTGATCTTTCAACCGCCTTTGTGTTCTTTGCTTCTTTGCGTTGGGCCGGATCGTGGTCCTGACTTTACTTGTTGTGATTGTAAAATTCGCGGAAGGCTTTGAGGTATGACGAATGGCCGTCTTCTGATTCGCGCAGTTCCCTGATGATCGGGTTGGTGAATTTGTTGACGATGGAATTGATCATGACGCGAATGGCTGCTTCCTGCTCTTCGCTGATCGGGCCGAGGCGTTTGCGGCTGCGCTCGAATTCGGCCAGGGCGAGCGCGCCGATTTCGCGGCGGAAGGTGCCGATGACGGTGTTCAGGTCGCCTTCGGCCAGGGTTTCAATGAAGCGGCGGGCTTCGGTTTCGATGATCTCTTCGGCGCGCAGGGCCTCGCGTTCGCGCTGCTGTCGGTTTTCATTGGTGACGGCCTGCAGGTCGTCAATGTCAAAAACGAAAACGTTGTCGAGTTCGCGGGTGGCCGGGTCAATGTTGCGCGGGACTGAAATATCAATCAGAAATACCGGCTTGTTGCGGCGGGCGGCGAGGGCGCGGCGCGCGTGTTCAGCGCGAATCAGGTAATGCGGCGCGCCGGTCGAACAGATGACAATATCGGCGCGGGCGAGATCCTTTTCCAGGTCGTCAAAGCGAATCGCCTGGCCGTTCATCTCCTGCGCCAGGCGTTCGGCATTTTCAAAGGTGCGGCTCGCAATCAGCAGTTTGCCTGCGCCGCTCGTCATCAGATGCCTGGCCGCCAGTTCAGCCATCTCGCCCGCACCGAGCAGCAGCACCGTCCGGCCTCGCAATTCATCAAAGACCTTGCGCGCGAGTTCGACCGCGACGTAGCTGATTGAGACCGCGCTTGAACCGATGCCCGTTTCCGTGCGAATGCGCTTGGCGATACTGAAGGCGCGGCTCATCAGGTGATTGAGCGTCTGACCGAGCGTCTTCTGTGACTGCGCCAGGTTGAAGGCATCCTTGACCTGACCGAGAATCTGCGGCTCTCCGACCACCATTGAATCCAGGCTTGAAGTGACGCGAAAGATGTGGCGAATCGCCGCCACCTCAGTGTGCCGGTACAGGTGTGTGCTGAAGTGCTGCGGCGCGAGGCCGTGATGACGATGAATGAAATCGGTCAGGCTGCTGATCGCGTGTTCGGGATTGCCTGAAGTCGCGGCTACGACCTCGACGCGATTGCAGGTGGAGATGATGAGACCCTCGCTGATCTCCGGGTGGGCGGTCAGCGATTGCAGCGCCTCTGACAGCCGCGTTTCGGCAAAGGCCAGTCGCTCGCGCACCTCGACGGGCGCGGTTTTGTGACTGACTCCGATGAGAACTACGTTATTCACAACTGTTGATACGAAGCGTCGCCGATGGTGGATTGCGGATCACTGCTCGTTGTCCGCCAGTTCAGCCTCATCCTCTTCAGGCGGAAATTCGATCCGCTCGTAAACTTCATCGAGCCGCAGCACGCAGTTGATCGAATCAATGCGGACAACATCAGAAAGTTCCGCGACCGAAGCCGCGATCACCCATTGCCCGTTTTCCTGTCGCGCGAAATGTTCGATGAGTGGTCTCGTCTGTGCCACCACGATGTAATCGGTCAGCGTCGGCAGCCACGCGCGATAACGCCGGAACTTCTCGCCGCGATCAAAGGCTTCGGTTGAATCGGACAGCACTTCGATGATGACTTGCGGATTGATGAGGGCATCACGGTGAGTGTCCAGGTACTGCGGTTCACCGCAGATGACCACGAGATCGGGATAAGAGAAGAGACCTTTCGGATAACGCAGCTTGTGCGGACGCGGGCCGCTGCGAACCTTCAGGTCTTTGGCCCGTGCGCGACACGGCTTATCGCGCAACTGAGCGTACAGAATGCCGCTCAGGTTCATTGAAATATCGCCGTGTTCATCGCTCTCACCGGCCATCAGATAAATGTGACCGTCCAGATATTCGTGTCTTTCTTCTGAGGCTCGCTCAAAGGCGAGGTATTCTGCTTCAGTGAAGATCAGTTCTGATTGTGGCAGCGCCATAACTTACCTCGCAAAGTAATCAGCCGAAGATGTGATAGCCGCCCATAAACCGCGTGCCGACCCAGGTGAACAGGACGACGACGAACCCGGCGATGGCCAGCCACGCGACGCGCCGCCCGCGCCAGCCGGCGGTCAGGCGGTAATGAATCATCGTCAGGTAAATCAGCCACGTCACCAGCGACAACACTTCCTTGGGGTCGTTGTGCCAGTATCGCCCGTCGCGCTGCTGATTCCAGATGATGCCGGTCAGCATGCCCAGCGTGAGCAGGGCAAAGCCGATGGTCAGCGAACGGTAGCTCAGTTCATCGCTCGTGTTGAGCGCGGGCAGGCGCTGAAAGGCGCCGCCGAAATTCCGGGCTTTCAGTTCGTGTTCCTGCACCAGATACATCACGCTGCTGACAAAGGTCACGATGAAGGCCGCATAAGCGAACACGACCAGCGTGACGTGAACCGGAAAGATGACCTGCGTGATGGCGCTGATGCTGATGGCATTGGCCAGCGCGACTGAAATCGGCTGATCCGATTCGGGCAGCAGCAGCGAGGTCAGCGTGAACAGGCAGACAAAGGGCAGCACGAAAGCGGGCAGCGCGCGCGATTTGTAACGCAGGCCGATAATCAGGTAATAGGCCACGATGGCCCAGGCGATGAATGACGCTGCCTCCTTCGGGCTGACGATGGGAAAGTGTTCCAGTTGGACCCAGCGCATCGTCAGCCACGACGAATGCGCGGCAAAGCCGAGCGCCAGCACGGTCAGCAGCGCCAGGCTGCGGCCCCGTTCCTGGCGGGCAAAAGTGATGAGTGACCAGATTGCACCGGCAAGATAAAGCAGCAGTGCAATCAGCAGAAGCAGGTTCATAAGTTTGTGCCGCGTGCGGCAGGCGGCATCATAACATCGCCCCTCAGGCGGCGGCAATTAGCTGTTCAGAGGCACCGGCGCGAGCTGGTTGCTTTCCAGGATAAGCCTGATTTATGCTCGCGCTCACGCAGTCAATGAATCACCCGGCAGTTTTTGCATCGCACTCACTGATGAAATTATGATCACCAGAACCGCTCTGCTTTACCTGTCACGACAGCACGGCCTCAAGGATCTGATCGGTCGTTTCAGCGCCACCCGCAAAGTGACCCGCCGCTTTATCGCGGGCGAAAATATTGATGATGCCCTCGCCGCCATTCGTGAACTCAACGCCCTGGGCATCACGGCTTCGTTCGATCATCTGGGCGAAAGCATCGCGTCCGAGGCCGAAGCCGACGCCGAAGTGCGCGAATACCTGCGCGTGCTGGGCCGGATTGAAGACACGGGCATCAATTCCAATGTCTCAGTCAAGCTGACGCAGCTTGGTCTCGATATTGACGAGGCGCTGTGCCTGAAAAATACGCGGCGCATTGTCGAAGAGGCGCATCGGCGCGGCAACTTTGTGCGCATTGATATGGAAGATTCGCCAAAGACTGACGCCACGCTGCGCATCTTTCGCACGCTGCGCGCCGAATTTGAAAACGTCGGCATCGTCATCCAGGCCTATCTTTATCGCAGCGAGCGCGACATTGACGAACTGCTCAAAATGAGCGCGCGCATCCGGCTCTGCAAGGGCGCTTACCAGGAACCGCCCGAAGTCGCCTTTCCTGAAAAAGAGAAAGTTGACGCCAACTACGTGAAGCTCATGAAAGTGCTGCTCACAAGCGGCATCTATCACGGCATGGCCACGCACGATGAAAAGATGATTGCGGCGACCAGGGAATTTGCCGCGCAGGAACAGATTCCGCAATCGGCTTATGAATTCCAGATGCTGTTTGGCATTCGCCGCGATCTGCAGTTGAAACTGCGGCAGGAAGGTTACGGCATGCGGACTTATGTGCCGTATGGCGAGTTCTGGTATCCGTATTTTATGCGTCGCCTCGCCGAACGCCCGGCCAACGTCTGGTTCGTGCTGAAAAACCTGCTCAAAGGCTGAACCTCAGTCAGCCATCATCAGTCAGACAACCTGATCGGGGCAATCCCGGGTTGCGGGCAATGACAGTGAAATCACCTGCGGCGCAACTTCCGGCCAGGCCGCAGCAATGGTCAGGGTCGTGCAGCCTTGATGATCGTCACTTTCTCAAGCCAGTGCAGGTTGTTGGTGTCGTTGTAAACCATCGTCGCCTGAATCTGATCGCCCGGCGCAAGCCGGCTCAGCGCCTGATCGTCCTTCACGGTGAATTCCATTTTCATGGCGTCCATGAAGTTTTTGCCGTCGGCGTCCTTAATGGCTTCGTGGTCAAATTCGATGCGCTTTTTGTTCTGGTCAATCGAAAGCACAGTGCCTTTCACCGCGAAGCGTCTTTCGGGTGAGTTCTGTGCCCGGCGCTGACCCGACTGACAAGCCAGGCCCGGCAGCAGCAGCGCGAGCAGCAGGAAGAAGAACAGAATTGTTTTGCTGAGTGACATAACGACTCCGGTTGTCATCCGTCAGATGACGTGATTTGATGAGCAGGTCAGATTATCCACACGCCGGGCCGCATCGGACAAGTCCGGTCAGCCGGAAAATCAAATCCCTGGAGAGCCAGTCATGCACGATCAGCCGATTACTGTTATCGCTTACCTCGAAGTCAGACCTGAAACCATTGAGGCTTTCAAAGCGCAACTGCCTGCCCTGATTACGGCCACGCGCGCCGAAGCGGCCTGCCTCAGTTACGACTTTCATCAGTCCGCAGACGATCCGGCAAAGTTTGTGGCTTACGAGACCTGGGCGAGCCGCGCCGGACTCGATGAACATGCGCGTTCAGCGCACATTCAGACTTTCAGGCAGAATTGTGCGGCGATGTTTGCCGGGCCGGTGCAGCTTTCAATCTGGCAGAAACTCGACATCTGAAAAGCGAGATGACCGCAACAGACGGAAATCACGGAACAGTACAGGGAGCGGTAGCGACCTGGTGACTCTGAGGGCCGCGCCTGCACAGTCACCAGGTCGCTACCGCTCCCTGTACTGTTCCGTGATTTCCGTCTG